>NZ_JAABLX010000018.1:0-36061 GCF_009915245.1 Proteus sp. G2669
AAAACGATGATGGCTTAAGGTTGTTCGATGATAAGCCCGTTTATTAGGCACCAGTAACTGATGTTCTTTCAATAAAGAAAATAGCCGATCACGACCAATAACCATCTGTTTTTGCTTTAAAATAAAATGTAATTTACGCCCACCCAGTCGAGGTTGTAAGACTCGTTCAGATTTAACAACATCAATAATGGCCGAATCTGCTTTCTTTCGTTCCTCAGTTCTATCCAGCCTCTTGTAATAAGCCTGTCGGCTGATCTGCATAAAACGGCAAGCAATTGTTACGGTGAGGTTTTTAACCGTTTTTTCTTTAATAACTCGGCTTTGCGCTTTTTTGACAAACGAACTCCAAAGTCTCTATCCATGACTTTAACCACAGCTTCGAAAAAATCGGATTTAAGCCGAGCTTCTTCAAGTTCCTTTTCAAGGATCTTAATGCGTTGTTCCGGCGTTTGTTGTTTAGAAGATTGGGTCATAGCTGAACCTCTATAAAAAGTATCAGGGGTACCGTTTGACCAATCTAACCTACCATGCTTACGAAGCCAAACTAAAACAGTAGAGCATCCTTGTATACCATAGTGATCTTGGGCTTGTTTATAGGTTATTTCGCCTTTTTCAACTTGGTCAACAAGCTGTAATTTAAAAGCGAGAGAATAATCGCGTTGAGTCCGTTTAGTGATTGGTTTCATTACATTCTCCAATTTCAGATTGGAAAAGTGTCAACCTTATTTAGGACGGGTCAGGGTTATGACAAAAGAAAGGGTAATTATTACCCTTTCTTTTATTAATGAAGGTTTTTAGCTAATTAACAGGCTTGTTTGACAAGTGGAACATCAAAGGCTTTGCGTAGCTTGTCAACAAAATCATCGTCTTCGCAAATGGTTTTGCCTGGGCTATCTGATAATTTAGCAACGGGCTTACCATTACACTCCACCAGCTTAATGACAATATTAAGTGGTGTTATCTCTGGAATGTTACAAGTGAGCCGAGTACCAATACCAAAGATTAAACGAATGCGTTTATGGAAATGTTTATAAAGTACTAATGCCTTTTGAAAATCGAGGCTATCAGAAAAGACTAATACTTTACTCATTGGGTCGATGCCCAGTTTCTCATAATGCGCAATCGCTTTTTCACCCCATTCAATAGGATCACCAGAGTCGTGACGTAAACCTTGATAACTCTCTGCAAAGGCCTTATCAAAATCACGCAAAAAAGCATCCATCGTAATACAGTCAGTTAATGCAATACCTAATTGATCTGGGTATTCATCTAACCAAGATTGTAAAGCTGCGCGCTGGCTATTGGCCAGCTCTGGACTAATCTGCTGATGCGCCTGAAACCACTCATGAGCTTGTGTGCCCACAGGGGCTAATTGCATGCGTTCTGCTAAATGATAGTTACTTGTACCAATAAGATAAGGGAAATGATTTTTCAGCTCATCCACAATGGCGCACTGTACATCATAAGAAAAACGGCGACGAGTACCAAAATCCATCAATTTAAAATCGGCTAAGTCAATCTGCTGTTCAGCCGCATCACGGTAGAAGATATCAATTAATTTACGTAATTGATTAACTGCGTCATCTGGTGTGATTTGAGGTGAACGAGCACGATGTACAATTTCACTCACTAAAGCCAACAAAGGTACTTCCCATAAAATAACTTCACGCCAAGGGCCTGTAATTTTTATGGTAAGTTGGTTTTCAGGTGTGGTTGAAATATGGACTTGTTCTGGCTTAAAGCGGAAATGCTTAAACCATTGCAGATAGTCATTTTTGAAAAAAGGGAGACTCTGAAGATAGTCAAATTCTTCATTCGTTAATGACAAGTCTGCCATCATGTTAACTTGATGGCGTAAGGTTGTTGCATATTCACCTAGACGTTCATCACTCCGACAACGGAACTCAGCAACGACAGGAATATCACTATAATGATGGTAAACCGCTTGTTGCATGTGGAGCTTGTATGCATCGGTATCCAACAGTGATGTAATAATCGGTGTAGCGTCTAAAATCATAGCGCGTCAAGCATCCTCACGGAGCGTTTTTATGTCTGCTAAATCGTTAAGGTTGGAGAGTATACCCGAATATGGCGACAAAGCGTCACTATTCAACAATATTTCTCTGCAACATAAAAACAAGCTGTAAAACTTAGATGAGTTTACCACGTTAAACATAATTTGGGAGTATATTAGCATCATTTACCAAATAAATTGATTACATGTATTAATAAACTATTAACATTCTGTTGACTTTTAATGTTTTCAATTGAATATTCGACTGGCTAAACAGATTTTTGACGAGTAAGCTTTGGCAATATAACCGTTAAATAGTCGTGTTAACTAAAAGGTTTTTTTCTATGACACAACAAAGAATCGCGAAATTTCGCAAAGATTATCGAGCCCCTGACTACACAATCACCGATTTACATCTTGATTTTATCTTAGATAAAGAAAACACTCAGGTTACAGCGATCAGCCAATGTAAACGTCTAAACTCAAATGCGACAGCATTAGTATTAGATGGTGAAGATTTAACATTAAAATCAATTTCAGTTAATGATGTTGCTTGGACACACTATAAAGAAGAAAACGGCAAACTCATCATTGAACAATTACCAGAGCAATTTACATTAAAAATTGTCAACGAAATTAATCCATCAGCTAATACAGCATTAGAAGGGCTGTATGTGTCAGGTGACGCATTGTGTACACAATGCGAAGCTGAAGGTTTCCGTCATATTACTTATTATTTAGATAGACCTGATGTGTTAGCTCGTTACACCACAACAATTACTGCAGATAAAAAACAGTATCCTTATTTATTATCTAATGGTAACCGTATCGCACAAGGTGAACTTGAAGATGGACGTCATTGGGTAACATGGGAAGATCCACATCCAAAACCAAGTTACTTATTTGCAGTTGTTGCGGGTGATTTTGATGTATTACGAGATACTTTTATCACCAAAAGTGGTCGTGAAGTTGCTTTAGAGCTTTTTGTTGATAAAGGCAATTTAGATCGTGCAGATTGGGCAATGACATCATTGAAAAATGCGATGGCATGGGATCAATCTCGCTTTAATTTAGAATACGATCTCGATATCTATATGATAGTTGCAGTTGATTTCTTTAATATGGGTGCGATGGAGAATAAAGGACTGAATGTCTTTAACTCTAAATATGTACTAGCGAAAAGTGAAACGGCAACTGATAAAGATTATTTAGGCATTGAGTCTGTTATTGGTCATGAATATTTCCATAATTGGACAGGTAACCGAATTACTTGTCGTGATTGGTTCCAGTTAAGCCTAAAAGAAGGTTTAACGGTTTTCCGTGATCAAGAATTCAGTTCAGATTTAGGCTCTCGCTCTGTTAATCGTATCAATAATGTACGAGTGATGCGTACTGCTCAGTTTGCAGAAGATGCAAGCCCAATGGCACATCCAATTCGTCCTGATAGTGTGATCGAAATGAACAACTTCTATACTTTAACAGTATATGAAAAAGGTTCAGAAGTGATCAGAATGATCCACACTTTATTAGGTGAAGCGCAATTCCAAGCGGGCATTCAAATGTATATTCATCGTCACGACGGTAGTGCTGCTACCTGTGACGATTTTATTCAAGCGATGGAAGATGCTTCTAATGTGGATCTCACTTTATTCCGTCGTTGGTATAGCCAATCAGGTACACCACAACTGACAGTGCGTGACAGCTATAATGTGAATAAAAAGCAATACACCTTAACTGTTAGTCAAATGACACCACCAACAGCTGATCAAGCTGAAAAACAAGTGCTACACATTCCATTAGATATTGAATTGTATGATCATAAAGGCAATGTGATCCCTCTGCGTTCACAAAGTCAGGCGATTTCTAATGTATTGAATATCGTCCGTGAAGAACAACAATTTGTATTTGATGACGTTCCAGAACAGCCAATCCCATCTTTATTACGTGAGTTCTCTGCGCCTGTAAAACTTGATTATCCATTTACGGATGAGCAATTGTCCTTTTTAATGAAATATGCTCGTAATGCATTTTCACGTTGGGATGCAGCGCAATCATTGTTGGGCCGCTATATAAAAGAAAATGTTACTCGAGTTCAAAAAGGTGAAAACTGCATTCTTCCTGAAATGGTGATTGATGCTTTCCGCGCAGTATTGCTTGATAAAGATATCGATCCTGCATTAGCTGCACTTATTCTGACATTACCAACAGATGTCGAAGCAGGTGAATCATTCAGTATTATCGATCCAATAGCTATTCATGAAGCACTTGGCTTTATTCGAAAAACACTGGCAACTGAAATGGCAGATGAATTCTCTGCTGTTTACCATTCTATGCATATTGGTGCTTATCGTGTTAATCATGATGATATTGCAAAGCGTGATTTACGTAATGTTTGCTTAGGTTATTTAGCGGTTGAAAATGAGCAAACAGGTAATCAACTTGTCGATGCACAATATCACAACAGCGATAACATGACTGATGCTCTTGCCGCACTTAATGCTGCTGTAATGGCGCAGTTACCTTGCAAAGATGCGTTATTACAAGAGTTCGATGATAAATGGCATCAAGATGGTTTAGTGATGGACAAATGGTTTAGCTTACAAGCCATGAGCCCAGCAAAAGATGTGTTACAGACAGTACGTAGTCTGTTATCTCATCGCTCCTTTACACTAGCAAATCCTAACCGTACTCGTGCGTTAATCGGTGCATTTGTGAATAATAATCCAGTGGCTTTTCATGCTGAAGATGGTTCTGGTTACTTATTATTGACAGAAATTCTGACTGACTTAAATAGTCGTAATCCACAAGTTGCTTCACGCCTTATTGAACCGTTTATTCGTTTAAAACGTTATGACGCAACACGCCAAGAAAAAATGCGTGCAGAGTTATTAAAACTGAAAGCACTTGAGAATTTATCAGGTGATCTCTATGAGAAAATTACCAAAGCGTTAGCTGATTAATCTCGCGCTCAATATCACTTTATGAGTGAACATGTAGCGAAAAATTAGCATGATAATCAGATCCCCAGCATAGTCTGGGGATTTTTTATGGTGAATTGTGAAATTGAAGCGTTTACTTTTCGTGCTTTTATCTATATGATGCACGACGCTTAAATTGTCGTAGACATATCATTCCTAATACCCGATATTCTCAATGGAGATCGTATGTATTATTCCTTAGTAAGGAAGGCATTGTTTCGGCTAGATCCTGAACGTGCCCATGATTTTACCTTCCGTCAGTTAAAACGTTTATCTCATTCCCCATTTCAATTTCTTATTCAGCAGTCACTTCCTTCAAAACCCGTTTCCTGTATGGGACTCTCATTTAAAAATCCACTTGGTCTTGCCGCCGGTCTTGATAAGAACGGTGATTGTATAGATGCATTGGGTGCTATGGGATTTGGTTTTATTGAAGTAGGTACAGTGACACCACGTCCTCAAGTGGGAAATGATAAACCTCGTTTATTCCGCTTAGTGGAAGCTGAAGGCTTAATTAACCGAATGGGCTTTAATAACCTTGGCGTCGATAACTTAATTGAAAATGTAAAACAATCTCGTTATGGTGGCGTACTGGGTATTAATATCGGTAAAAATAAAGATACTCCAGTAGAGCAAGGTAAAGATGATTATCTGATTTGTATGGAAAAAGTCTATGCTCATGCCGGTTATATCGCAATCAATATATCATCACCAAATACCCCCGGTTTGCGTACTCTACAATACGGTGAAGCATTAGACGATCTGCTATCAGCAATTAAAAATAAACAATTAGAGTTACAGGGAAAATATCAAAAATATGTTCCTGTCGCGGTTAAAATTGCACCTGATTTAACACATGAAGAATTAATTCAAGTTGCAGATAGCTTAGTTCGTCATCATATTGATGGTGTTATTGCGACAAATACCACATTAGATAAGTCATTAGTCAGTGGATTAGATCACTGTAATGAAGCTGGGGGATTAAGTGGTCGTCCGGTACAATCAAAAAGCACACAAATAATTCGCCAATTAAATGAAGAATTAAAAGGCGTATTACCTATTATTGGTGTAGGTGGAATTGATTCATTAACTGCAGCAAGAGAGAAAATGGATGCTGGTGCTTCTCTCATTCAAGTCTATTCAGGATTCATTTATCAAGGTCCTGCACTTATCAAATCTATAATTAATCATATCTAAATACATTTTATAATGAGTTAAGGGCTTTTCTTCTGCCCTTAACTCGTTTATATTGCCCCTAGTTGGTTATTTTTTATTAAATTGCACTGATTGTGCTTAATTAATAGTAAAATGAATCCTGTTTTTGTTAGGTGATATTAAATATTTTATTTATGTCATTTAATTTTGATTATTTGTCAGAGTATAAAACAGGTAATGAATCGAAGGGGGATTAATTAGTGATAATAAAACCCGATGATCGCTGGCGTTGGTATTTTGATGTTGAGCAACAAAGATTAATGCTTGATTTAGCCAATGGCATGGTTTTTCGTTCTCGCTTTCCAAGCAAAATGTTAAGTGAGAGTGCTTGCCAATCAGCATCTTTTACCGTCGATGATGCAGCTCTTTATTATGGATACGATGAGCAGATCCGCCAAATTGATATGCCATCAGAATCAAGAGCTGAATTAGCTTTAAATGCATTAATAGCCCATCGCTTTTTAAAGCCACTGATGCCTAAGAGTTGGTATTTTGAAGTTAACAATAATCAAATCAACCCTTATTTATCTCAAGTGGTAGAGGCTTCATTAAAAGAAGGTAATGAAACAGCCCTTTTTTTAGTGGCAGAAGTGGGTACTCAAGCTTGTTTATGTTTATTAGCGCAACCGCAATTAACGTTATTCGATAGAACACTTAATTTTTGTGACCCAATAAAAATTATGAATGACAGGTTAAGCAATTACCATAAAGAGTCGGAGTCAGGATCATTTTTGTACGAAAAAGTTATTTAACAAAAAGAGTAAAAAGGACTTACTCTTTTTATTATTACTCATTAATTTAACATTCCAAAAACAAATTCACCTTAAACAACGCTTCCTAAAATCAAATCTCTATTATTTTTTCTTACAATATATTTCTAGAAACAAATAAAATGAGTTTATCAATATTCATTACTTAGGTCTTAATAAGATAATTCTTATTAAATAAACTGTTTTATTTAAAATAAAAAAGAAGATAAGGACAAATTACCTTCTTTTAATTTGTGATAAAGATAAGTGTTATTTTTTATTAAGTGAAAGTTTCACATTACCGTTAGGAATACAGCTACAGGCTAAGATTTTACCTGAGCTGTATGGCAGAACTAAGATAGACGCTTTAAAAACACTTCTTTATAGAAAGAGAATATGATTAGCCAATGAGTTACATGGCTACATTAAATATTATCTTTAATTAAGAGAAATTTCCTTATGGTGCGCTTAATGTCAAATGGAGGTCATGGGTAAAAAATTTATAAATCTCGTATCAAAAAACAGAATGGTCAAATAATGGTGTGTTGCTCATATTAGATCACTACTGTCATTGCATGATTGAATATAAAAAGGAATTTATATGAGTGAACGAGTCAAACCGATCGAAGTAATGAGACGTAACATTTGCCCTGTATGCGCAAAAATGGACTGTCCATTTTTAACAAAGGATAAGCATTGCAAGAGATGATGGATGCTTTCAGGGAAGGTGATATACCCAAAGCAATAAAAATTTATTCTCAGCGTTATTTACCGTATGCAGGGCTGATGAGTGGTAGTTTAAAGAAAGCGGTTGAATCATATGATTCTATTGTTCAAATATTTACTTCGCCATCTAAGCAGCAAATCAGTGTTCCTGCTGAGTTAAAGACAGCAATAATATCTGCACAGTCTACGTTAATACCAGGAAAGAGTATCAATAAAGCCACATTAGCTCCGGTCGCTATATTCACTCCTGCAATAACAACGACAAGTGCAACGTCCGCGACAGAAACTTTAGGGGCTATTTTAGGGCGTGCATTAGGTTTAGGTGCTGGCCTTATGCTGTATTCTCCTCCCGTTGGGGTAGGGAGTGATAGATATCCTGCCGTTATTTACCAAGAGTATCCTAAAAACTAAGAAACCGCACTTACTGTGGCAGGGCTGAAATTAAACATCCCTAAAGAAGCACAGTTGAGAGATATTGCAAAGCAAAAAGGGATAATTAATACCTCAGCTACTGTAATCGAACAGGTAGTTAATGGGACGAAACAAATTGAATTAGTAAGAACGGATGCACCCGTTAAAACTCGTGTAGTTGAAGCGAGAAAAACAGTTGAAAAAGGTATTTTTGCTTATACTTTACCAAATGAGAAACAAGAAAGAATAGTTCAGATTGGTAGTGTAGCGATATTAACGGGTACGGCTTTACCTCAACCTGAAAGGCATAAATATCTATCAGGTAAGGTATTCGATATACCTAGATTTAATAACTTACCTTTACAGCCACCAACATTCTTTACTGAAAGTGAGAAAAAGCAATCCACGCTGAAAGAGCCTATAATTTTGGTGTTTCCATGGGAATTGGGAATAAAACCAATTTATTTATCGACAGGGAAGAAAGATAAACCCCGCCAAGGCGTAAAAGAGCGAGGTCATAGTTATCATCCAGCACCAAGAACTGAAGATATTAAAGGATTGGGTATTCTTAAACCTGTCCAAGGTAAAACACCTAAACAAGGAGGAGCAGGTAAACGCAATCGCTGGAAAGGGGATAAGGGGCGAAGAATTTATGAATGGGATTCACAGCACGGTGAGCTGGAAGGATATCGCGCCAGTGATGGCCAGCATATTGGGGCATTTGACCCAAAAACAGGTAACCAGTTAAAACCCGCTGATCCTAAACGCAATATCAAAAAATATCTATAAGGAAGATGAGATTATGGGATTGAAATTACATACTCAGTGGTTTGATAAAAAAACAGAAGAAATGATAGGAGAGGAATACTCAAAAGATTTTGGTGATGATGACTTCCTGATTGATGAAACAATTGACCCGAAAGACGAAAATATAATTAATAATGGAGTTTTTGATTTGCACGAAGGTTGGGTCAAAGCTATTCAAAAGCATGTTACACATAAAATTGAATTGAATAAGTATCTTTACCAAATTTCTTTTGATTACCGTGATAAGTGGTAATGGGTAAGCGTATATAATATTTGTTTATTTCATTTTAAAAGTCTCTTAACAGAGGTTTTTTTATTGTGCATGACCCGTGCTAGCAAGAAATGAGTTTAACTCACTCATCCCCAATAAAATCCTTTCCATTATTTTTATACTTAATAAGGTAATGCTTTTCTGGCAAACCATAACGACTGATAATGCAATGAATATTGGGGAAGCTTACTTGGCCTAAGAATTCAATAAACTCAGTTATATATGAGTGAGGTAAAATTAATCAATTTAATGTTTACCGATAACGATATATATCATACATAACTGTGTTTATATTTAGTTTTTTATTTAATTTATTTGTTCATATCAATTTGATTTTTATTATCTTTAAGCGAAAGTTTCACATTACCATTAGGAATACAGCTACAGGCTAAGATTTTACCTGAGCGTTTAATTGCGCCAGCTTTTAATGCATTAACATCACCTTCATCCAATTGGATAACACAAGAGCCACAAAGGCCAGCTCGGCAACTATAAGGAATGGTATAACCATTATTTTCAAGCTGTTCTAACAGGACTTCTTGGTTATTACCTTCAAAAACCTCGCCGTTAAATTCAATGCTGACAGTCTGTTCCTGTGTGTTTTCAATGACGGGCGCTGATGGTGTTTCAATAGCTGCTGTTACAAGATACTGTTTTACTTCTTTATAAGCTAATACTTCAACAGTATCTCCTACACGAATAATACCAGTTTGGCGAGTGATGATATTTTGACCAAAATCGACATCACCTGTTTCATCACTACGGAATGTTTGCAGTGTTGCAAGTGGTTCTGTGTTAGGATGTTTAACGCCTTTATCAATACTAATTGTGGTCATGATGCAACGGCTACAAGGTTTCATCAGATCCATCACAACAGAGCCAACACGAATAGTCTGCCAAGTATCTTCTTCAAAAGGCTTTGCACCTGTTATGAGGATATTACCTCGAAATTGCTCAATATTAATTGAAGCGGGGCAGCGTTGTTGTAAGTATTGAAATGAGGCTTCATTAATTAATAAGTAAGGGTAACCATCAGCGAAAGAAACAGCGGTTTCTGGATTTTTTTTCACTCGACGTGTCGATTTTTCGCCAGTCCAACGAAGTTGAACATCCATTTTTAAATAACGACTGAACCACTGATTTATTTCATCTGGAGCCACATACGCGGTAAAATGGTTGCCCCAAACTTCTGTCGGTTGCAATGTGGTCTCAAAATCTTGATAGGTGATAGCAATACCCTCACCATCAGGTGCTTGAATATAAATACCATTTGCCATGACAGTGGGAATAAAACACAGCAAAACGGGAAATTTTCGTGCCGTGATAAACGTCCCTTCTGGGGTAGTTATCATAAAATCACGATCAAACGTGAATCCGCTCTCACGAGCAAATGCATGAGAAAGTCGAATTCCCTTCATTGATTTAACTGGGTGTATATAAAGGCGTGAAACGTTGATCATCGGTGCTCCCAAAAGACATTATTATTTTTTATAGCCAGTAACTTTATGACAACGTAATACAATTAGCTATAATGCCCAACAATTTTATTTTAGGTGGTAACAATACTATGCGCTCTCTGTTTGCCAGCACAGGCCGAGGTCTGGAAGAACTATTAAAATCTGAACTTGAACACCTTGGTGCTCAGGCTTGCCAGATAACACAAGGCGGTGTTTATTTTCGTGCTGATGATAAAACCATGTATCAGTCTTTACTTTGGAGTCGTTTAGCGTCACGTATTATGTTGCCGTTAAATGAATTCAATGTTTATAGCGATCTAGACTTATATCTTGGTGTGCAGGCAATTGATTGGAGTGAAATTTTTACTGTTAATCAGACCTTTGCTATCCATTTTAATGGTACTAATGACATTATTCGTAATAGTCAATATGGTGCATTAAAAGCAAAAGATGCCATCGTTGACTCATTTCAACGCAAAATAGGGCAACGTCCTGATGTGGCTAAGCAATCTCCTGATATTCGCTTAACTATTCATCTTCATAAAGAAAAAGCATCACTCTCTTTAGACTTAAGTGGTGATGGCTTACATCAACGTGGTTATCGTGATTTAACTGGGCAAGCACCTTTAAAAGAAAATTTAGCGGCTGCGATTATTATGCGTTCTGGTTGGAAAACCGATACACCATTAATTGACCCAATGTGTGGCTCAGGAACATTATTAATCGAAGCTGCCATGATGGCGACAGACTGTGCTCCAGCATTAAACCGAGTGCATTGGGGCTTTCGTCATTGGTTAGGCTATGATGAAACATTGTGGAAAGAAGTTACTCATGAGGCTTTTGCTCGTTTTCGTGAAGGCAAAAAGAATACAGCCTCCCGTTTTTATGGTTTTGATGTTGATAAACGCGTGTTGGATATGGCTAGAGCTAATGCGCGTAGAGCTGATGTTGCTGATTTAATTACCTTTGCTCATGGTGATGCGGCAAAACTAACTAATCCTGTGTCAGCGGAAGTAAAAGGAACAATTATTAGTAACCCGCCTTATGGTGAACGTTTAGAAAGTGAGCCAGCACTAATTGCACTGCATAGTCAATTAGGAAGAGCTATAAAGGCACACTTCCCGGGTTGGCGATTATCGCTATTTAGTGCGTCACCTGAATTATTGAGTTGTATTCAATTACGTGCAGAACGTGAGTTCAAAGCAAAAAATGGCCCTCTTGATTGTGTACAGAAAAACTATTTACTTTCTGATACTCCATCAACGATTAATACTGGGCTTGCTGAAGATTTTGCAAACCGTTTGCGTAAAAATGAGAAAAAACTCGCGAAATGGGCAAAACAACAGCAAATTGAATGCTATCGCTTATACGATGCTGATTTACCTGAATATAATGTTGCTGTAGACCGTTATGGCGAAAAAGTGATTATTCAAGAATATGCACCACCTAAAACAGTTAATGAACATAAAGCACGCCAACGTTTGTTTGATGTTATTAGCGCTACGATGGAAGTATTAGCATTACGTTCTGATCAACTGATTTTAAAAACCCGTCAACGCCAAAAAGGTAAATTACAGTATGAAAAAATGGCAGAGAAGGGTGATTTCTTTTTAGTTAATGAGTTTGGTGCAAAATTCTGGGTAAATCTTACGGATTACCTCGATACAGGACTGTTTTTAGATCACCGTATTGCACGAAAAATGCTGGGTGAAATGAGTAAAGGAAAAGATTTCTTAAACCTCTTTGCTTATACCGGTACTGCATCTGTACACGCTGGGATTGGTGGTGCAAAAAGTACGACGACAGTTGATATGTCACGTACCTACCTTGAATGGGCTGAGAAAAACTTCCAAGCAAATGGCCTATCAGGTAGACAACATCGTTTAATGCAGGCTGATTGTTTACAATGGTTAATGCAAAGCAATGAACAATTTGATGTGATTTTTATCGATCCACCTACGTTTTCTAACTCAAAGCGTATGGAAAATACCTTTGATGTTCAGCGCGATCATATTGAATTGATGAAACATCTAAAACGTTTGTTGAGAAAAGGTGGCACGATCATGTTCTCAAATAACAAACGTGGGTTCAAAATGGAACATGAAGAGTTAGCAAAAATAGGATTATCCGCAAAAGAGATAACACAGAAAACATTATCACAAGACTTTGCGCGTAACCGCCAAATCCACAATTGCTGGCTGTTAACTCATGCTGGTGAGGAATAATTTACAATGCCGTTAATTAGTTTGACAGGGGCTTATTTATCTTTCAGTGATGCTCCTCTATTAGATAGCACCGATTTATTTATTGAAGAAAATGAACGCGTTTGTTTAGTCGGGCGCAATGGTGCAGGAAAATCAACTCTATTAAGAGTGTTATCTAAAGAACAACCTTTAGATGATGGTCAAGTTGTTTATGAGCAAGATCTTGTAACCGCTCGCTTACAGCAAGATCCCCCAAGAGATATTGAAGGCACTATCTTTGATTTTGTTGCTGAAGGTGTTGAAGAAGATGCTAAATATCTAACAGATTATCATCATATTTCTAAATTGATTGAGACAGATCCTTCTGATAAAAATCTCAATAAAATGGCAGAGTTGCAAGAAGTACTTGATAGCCGTAACTTATGGTTACTTGATAGCCGAATTGCAGAAGTGCTAGAGAAACTGGGTTTAGATGGTGAGGCTGAGCTTTCTTCTTTATCGGGAGGGTGGTTAAGAAAAGCTGCATTAGGGCGTGCATTAGTTAGCGCACCAAGAGTGTTATTTTTAGATGAACCAACAAACCACCTTGATATTGAAACGATCCTTTGGCTTGAGAAATTCTTAAAAGATTTCCAAGGAAGCATCGTATTTATTTCCCATGACCGTTCATTTATTCGAAATATGGCAACCCGTATTATCGATCTTGATCGTGGAAAACTTTCTTCATGGCCAGGAAATTACGATAAATATCTTGAAAGTAAAGAAGAAGCATTGCGTGTTGAAGAGCAACAAAATGCAGAATTTGATCGCAAATTAGCACAAGAAGAAACTTGGATACGTCAAGGGATTAAAGCACGGCGCACTCGTAATGAAGGCCGTGTACGTGCTTTAAAAGCATTACGTGTTGAACGTAATGAACGCCGTGAGGTGTTAGGCAGTGCACGTATGCAGGTCGAAGAAGCAACTCGTTCTGGTAAAATCGTATTCGAGTTAGAAGATGTTAATTATAGCATTGGAACTCGCAAGTTAGTTCGTGATTTCTCTGCCAAAGTACAACGTGGCGATAAAATCGCGCTGGTGGGGCCAAATGGTTGCGGTAAAACCACATTATTAAAACTTATGCTAGGCGATTTAAAAGCGGACAGTGGGCGAGTTCATTGTGGTACTAAGCTTGAAGTTGCTTACTTTGATCAGCACCGTGCGGCACTTGATCCTGATAAAACTGTGATGGATAACCTTGCTGAAGGTAAGCAAGAGGTGATGGTAAATGGTCGTCCTCGCCATGTGCTTGGTTATTTACAAGACTTTTTATTCCCACCTAAACGTGCGATGACACCTGTTCGCGCACTTTCAGGCGGTGAGAGAAACCGTCTATTGCTGGCACGTTTATTCTTAAAACCAAGTAACTTGCTTATTCTCGATGAGCCAACCAATGATCTCGATGTTGAAACATTGGAGTTATTAGAAGAGCTAGTTGATGCGTACCAAGGCACTGTTTTACTAGTTAGCCATGACCGTGAATTTGTTGATAATAGTGTTACTGAGTGTTGGATCTTTGAAGGCGATGGTGTTATTAACAGCTACGTTGGCGGATATTACGATGCTCAGCAACAAAGAGCACAAACAGTTTCACTGAGAAGTGAACAAAATAAATCACGTAATGCGCCAGAAAAAGCTGAAAAAGAAGCTAAAACTAAAGATAGCGCTAAAAAGAACACTCGTAATGGCAACAAGTTAAGTTATCATTTAGCGCGTGAACTTGAACAACTACCCGCTAAGCTAGAAACTTTAGAAACACAGTTAAGCGCATTACAAGAAGAAGTGAGTGCTCCAGACTTTTTTACTCGTCCCCATGAGGAAACTGAAAAAGTTCTGAAAACACTTGCGGATAAAGAACAAGAGCTTGAGACCGCTTTTGATAGATGGCAAGAATTAGAACTGATGCAAAGCGGTGAATAAATCGCCAGCCGAAAACGGGGCATTTGCCCCGTTTCACTTTCTGGGTTAAATATTCTTTTATTGATTATTAAAAAATAAGAGGTGTCACTGTGTGTTCTGGTCAACAACATCGTCATGAACATAAGCATGAGCAAATATTATGTCCTCAGTGCGATCTGGTGGTCAGTGTTCCTAGATTAATGCAAGGAACCAAAGCAACATGCCCTCGTTGTCACACAGTGCTAACGGCACGTTGGCGCCAGCCTTTTTATCAACCTGTCGCATTGGCAATCAGTGCATTATTTATGTTACTGATGGCAAGTCAGTTTACGTTTGTCAGTATGGAAGTTGCTGGTATTGCTAATAACGTAACATTGATGCAGATCCCAAGAGTGATGTTTAGTGAAAACTACATTGAATTGGGGGCTTTTTTCTTACTCTTTGTTCAAATTGTGCCTGCTTTTTGTATGGTGGCTATTCTATTACTGTGTACCCCAATTAAACTACCTAGAAAATTACAAATCTGGTTATCTCGTATTTTATTTCAACTCAAATCATGGTGTATGGCTGAGATTTTTCTCGCGGGAATTTTAGTCAGTTTTGTAAAATTAATGGCTTATGGTGATATTGGTTTAGGGTTAAGTTTTTTACCTTATGTTTTGTATTGTTTATTTCAAATCCGCGCTTTTCAGTGCCTTGATAGACATACACTATGGGAAAAGTTAGAGCCACGCCCTGATTATCCTAGTATTGAATCAGGTAAATCAGGATTAAAACAAGGGGTAAGATTATGTCGTTCATGCACCGCGATTTTACCCGCAACGCAATATGAATGTAGTCGTTGTGAAGTTAAAGGACATGCAAGAAGACCGAAAAGCTTGCAATGGACAGTCTCACTGTTGATTACATCACTTATTCTTTATATCCCTGCAAATTTATTGCCCATTATGGTGACTGAATCGCTAGGTAATAATATTTACTCTACTATTATGGCTGGGGTGATTTTGTTATGGGAAGATGGCTCTTATCCTGTTGCGATGGTGATATTTATTGCCAGTATTATGGTGCCAAGTTTGAAAATGATAGCAATAGCTTGGCTTTGTTGGGATGCACACAAATCCAAAGGTAAAAGAGATCCTGCTAGAATGCATTTTCTCTATGAAGTTGTTGAATATGTGGGGCGTTGGTCAATGATTGACGTCTTCGTTATCGCTGTTTTAGCTTCATTAGTCAGAATGGGACGTCTGATGAGCATCTACCCAGATTTTGGTGTAGTGCTATTTGCAGTGGTTGTTGTATTAACGATGTTCTCTGCAATGATGTTTGATCCTCGGTTGACGTGGGATAAATGTACAGCTGATGATGATAAACCGATGATTAAGGAGCCTAAGGGTGACTGAAAAGAATGAAACTGCTTTAACAGAAGCAAAAATTAACAAACTAAAAAGCTGGTCTCCAGTTTGGATCATACCGCTTGTCACCTTATTGATTGGTGCATGGATACTTTATTATCATTTCAGCCATCAAGGTCCAGAAGTTACCTTAATTACTTATAATGCTGAGGGCATTGAAGCGGGTAAAACAAAAATCAAAAGTCGTAGTGTTGATATTGGCTTAGTTGAAAGTGTCACTCTCGATAGCAATTTTAGTCGCGTTATTATTAATGCGCGCCTAGATACAGGTATGAATGAGCTATTACGGTCAGATACAGCTTTTTGGGTTGTAAGGCCACAAATAGGTAAAGAAGGGGTGACAGGTTTAGGTACCTTGCTTTCAGGTGCCTATATTGAATTACAACCAGGTTTAACTGGTAAAGAGAAAAGTGAGTTTAATCTTCTTGATGCACCTCCTCTTGCTTCACCTGATGCAAAAGGTATTCGCATCAACTTGGTGAGCGAAAGAGCAGGGCAGTTAAATGCGGGAGATCCTGTTTTATTCAGAGGCTATCAAGTTGGCTCTGTAGAAACCAGCGAATTTAACATTGATAGCCGAGACATGCATTATCAGCTTTTCATTAAAGCGCCTTACGACAAAATGGTGACATCCAATGTTCGTTTCTGGAAAGATTCAGGAATTGCTTTTGATATGTCTTCATCTGGCGTGCGTGTTGAAATGGCGTCACTTTCTACACTCTTTAGTGGTGGCGTGAGTTTTGATGTACCAGCAGGCTGGTTGCCAGGTGAACAAATTGCACCTAAAACAGAATTTAAACTCTACGATAATGAAAAGAGTATTCAAAACTCGTTATATACCGATTATCGCAGTTACATCATGTTTTTCTCTGATTCAGTAAGAGGGTTACAAGCTGGAGCACCGGTTGAATTCCGAGGAATTCGAATGGGGACTGTTGTGCAAGTACCTTATTACACAAAAGGAATGCAACAATCGCTTGATAAAGATTTTCGTATTCCAGTGCTTATCCATGTTGAACCAGAACGTTTTGCCAATGATGTTGGTGAAAGTTTTGATTTCGTTAAAGAGATCTCTTCAGCTTCTAATAATGGCCTAAGAGCTTCATTAAAATCAGGAAATCTTTTAACGGGCGCTCTGTATATTGATCTTGATTTCTATTCAGACGAAACAAAATGGGAAGGACCTCAAGAGGTTGCTGGCTTCCAACAAATACCTACTGTTAGCTCAGGCTTAGCGCAAATTCAGCAAAAAGTGATGACATCACTTGATAAGATCAACAATCTTCCTGTTGAACCGATGCTTAAAGAGATGACAGCGACTTTATCTGAAAGCCAAAAAGCAGTAACTGAGGCAAAAGAAACACTGAAAGCATTAAATGCCATGATTGGCAGTGATGAATTTAGAAATCTTCCTAATGATATTCAGCAGTCATTGAAAGAGATCAATCGTAGTATGCAAGGATTCCAACCGGGCTCTCCGGCATACGGAAAAATGATCGATAATATGCAGCAGCTTGATCAGGTATTAAGAGAAATGCAGCCTTTATTGAAAACATTGAACAATAAAAGTAATGCATTAATTTTTGAGGCGAAGGATGGTAAAGATCCAGAACCAAAGAGGGCTGAAAAATAATGAGATACATCATTGGGATATTTGTTTTGATGCTAACGGCATGTTCAAGCCAACCTGAGAAAACCTATTATCAGTTACCTGATATTTACCAAACAGGGGTATCAGCACAAGTCACGACAACACAGTCAGCGAAAAAGCCTCAAATCTGGGTTCAGCCGATCCGTTTGTCCAATATGCTGGTTAATGCTGGTATTGTTTATCAAACAACAGATATTAACTATACCGTAGCAAATCAGCATTTATGGATAAATCCGCTTGATCAGCAATTACAACAGAACCTCATTTCAGGTTTAACAAAAGCATTGCCAGGAACCGTTGTTGCTAACCAACCGATTGAAGATAACTTAGCAAAATTAACAGTTACAGTTAATTACTTTCAAGGTCGTTATGATGGGCAAGTGATCATTTCTGGTGATTGGATTTATACTGAAAATAGCAAAGTGATTAGTCAGCCATTCTCTCTTGTGTTAACACAAACCGAAGATGGTTATCCTGCTTTAGTCCGTACATTAGGACAAGGCTGGGAGCAAATTGTTTCTGATATTGCGACAACAATTCAAGCTCAATACTAACTGACTTAGCCTACATCTATTCAAACCCAATATTCTCTTAAATCCTATTTAAGTTGAATATTGGGTTTTGTTTATCAAAAAAATAAAAAAGGAAGCTATATGTTAGAAATGCTTAAAAAGAAATATCCCTCTGCAATCAGCTGGTCATTTGGTGATAATGCTCAGTTAGCTGATGAACTTGTAGTGTTGGTGGTAGAAGGAAAAAAAACGGCAACGTGTAGCTCATTAAGCGGTTTTTTTAGTGACAGTGCTATTCCTGCTATTGGTGGATATAGCATTATTTTAAATAGTCAAAATGAGCCTGTTTGTGTTATTCGCACGCGTTCTTTGCAGTTAATCCGTTTTAATGAAGTCACAGAAGAACAGGCCAAAAAAGAGGGGGAAGGGGATTTAAGTTTGGCATATTGGCAAGATGGGCATAAAACCTTCTTTACTCGTGAAGGTCGTTTTTCAGAAGATATGGAGTTGGTATTTGAAGAGTTTGAATTAATAGAAGTATGTAAGAGGTATTAATAGCTTATTTTACCTTCCAAAATGGCTAATTCCTTAATAACAATAAGGTAATTTTAATAAGCTTTTCTACAAATAAGTAAAAAAAGAGCAAAAAATTATATT
This sequence comes from Proteus sp. G2669, assembly GCF_009915245.1. NCBI lineage: Bacteria > Pseudomonadati > Pseudomonadota > Gammaproteobacteria > Enterobacterales > Morganellaceae > Proteus > Proteus sp. G2669. The sequence goes on from NZ_JAABLX010000018.1 coordinate 19,003, forward strand.
GGTTAATAATGGCTTATATTGACATTACTTTAAAAATAAAGATTATTTTTGTTTATTTAATTTGTTGATTATCTAAGACAAAAAATAATATTATTATCTCACATAATTAAAAGTTACATTAAATCAATATTTTAACTAAATACTTATTCTGACTATTTTAAATCCTAAAATAACCCTACAAATATTAATTAAATAAAGTTAATGATAACAAGTGTTACTAAAGTTAAATTTAGCTCGGCTTCACAAATATGACATTTGTATTAACTTCTTTACTTGCTTAAATGCTCAATAAAGCGTATCAATTTATAGTGGTTGTTGAAAAAACAATCATTATCTTTCCGCTTAAACTTAGAACGTGAGGGTTGTCTAGACATGAAAAGACAGAAACGAGATCGTTTAGCAAGAGCATTATCGAAAGGTTATCAAGCTGGTATGCAAGGCCGTTCAAAAGAGCTTTGTCCTTATTTCGCGATTGATGCGCGTTCACATTGGCTGGGAGGTTGGCGACAAGCCATGGAAGATCGCCCGAGTCTGGTAAAATAAATAACCCGTCGTAGTAAAATAAACAATGGTGATATTAAATATAATCACTAAATTTTGCCGACGAAAAAAATTAAGGGTTATTTATATATATTTCTGTGCTCACATTGAATACAGGACAATTTGAGTATAAATAACAAACAGTAGTTATAAATTGAATACAAAAAGGCTTGCATATTCTGCGAGCCTTTTTACATCATACTGGTATTATTTTTTTATTCGGTTGTACTTATTTTCTTACGTAAACGAAACCCGTAAATAGTAAAAAAAATAGCAAGTATTGAATTGACAGAATTATATAGCCAATCAATTCTTTCCGAAGTAAACCAAGTTATAAGAGATGTTAATATCAAAAATATGCCACAATAAAACATAAAGTCAGCGTGTTTTTTAGATACTTTTCCTTTAGTAATCACTTATTTTCCTTAAAATAATTTTTTATAAAGATTAATTTAATTTGTTTTTTGATTTTTTAAATAACTTATATATATTGGGGCTATATAAACACAATGAGGTTGTAATAAAACCTAAAAGCCATTTTATATCAAATTGATTTGCATACATACAAATAAATATAATCAATAAAATCGTGAGTCGATAGCCAATTACTTTGCAAAGAAAAAAGGTAAGCTCAACAAGAAAACTAAAAAGCTCTGCGAGTGCGCTTATAATCATCTCCATACGATTATTCCTTAATGTTATTTATTCTAAGTCGATATAATTTTTAAGTGTGATATTTATTTGGGATAGGGACTATCACTTAACTTAAATTTATCTTCACATATAAGAATTATTTACTAATTTGGTGACACTATACATTGATTAATTTATTATAGCGACTTTTAATTACAAGGAAGGTTTTAATGAAAAAACCAATATCATTATGGATAATATTAATTGCTTTTATTTTCTTCACACTACAGCAATTAATATCTTCATTACCTAATATTTCCATTTTAATAGGTGCATTTATAAGAAGTAGTGTTGATTTTGATTTTGTAGCTTCTCTTTCTATCGTGTGGAGTATGATACAAACTTCTTCTCTCGTTAGTTTATATGTTATTACTCTTTTTGTTATTTTTATGAAGAAAGAAATAGCACCAATAATGCTGAAAATATTCTGGTGTATATCAATGCTTCCTATGACTATTGTAATAGCAATAGGTATCCAAAACGCATTTGATAATACAAATGGTAGTCATCAAGCAGAAAGTTCAGGTGAAATATTAGGGAGCTTATTTTTAGCAGGATTGCTTGTTTATCTTACATATAGCCTATTTTTCTCTTCTAGAATTAAAGACTATTTTCAGTATTTACAAAATAAGCAATCGACGCAATGTATTGATAAAAATTAAATTGAATATGATCTGTTTTTTATAAATAGAATAAATACATTATTAGTACAGATAAAAAAATACCGTGTATTGTATATTACACGGTATTTTTATAATAAACTTTTGGAATTATCGATCTTAGAATGCAGTTGTATCTTTAAATAAGCCAACTTTTAAATCTTTTGCTTCATAAATCAGCTTACCATCAACATACACTTCACCGTCGGCAATACCCATAATCAGTTTACGATTGATAACACGTTTGAAATCAATTTTATAGGTAACTTTTTTTGCAGTTGGTAATATTTGTCCAGTGAATTTAACTTCACCTACACCAAGAGCACGGCCTTTTCCTTCGCCGCCAAGCCAGCCAAGATAAAAGCCAACAAGTTGCCACATGGCATCAAGGCCTAAGCAACCCGGCATCACAGGATCATTGACGAAATGGCAATCAAAGAACCATAAGTCGGGCTTGATATCGAATTCTGCTTCGATAAAGCCTTTATTATGGGTGCCGCCATCTTCAGTCATTTTAATGATGCGATCCATCATTAGCATATTACCAGACGGCAGTGGTGGGCCATCTTGGCCAAATAATTCACCACGGCCTGAAGCAATGAGGTCTTCTTTAGAATAAGATTCGCGTTTATCAACCATTGTCTATATAGCCTTTATCAAATGTAAGATAACAGAATAGCTTACACTTGTACGCTGAACAACTCCGATCACTTGAAATAGAATTATCTGAATAGGCGTAAGAACCAAGGTAACTTAGGTCTATCTTGATTATTTGCAAGTGTTATACGGTCATGGATCACAGCTAACAAGTGTGCATCAGATTGTTCTGGCTCGCATTGCTCTTCATAATATGGCTGACGAGTCAGTAATGTTATGGCTTCAGCGATATGTGTTACAGGCCAAATATGAAATTTCTCTTCTTTGACGGCTTGTTGAACATTTTCATTTAGTACTAGATGACGAATATTCGCGAGAGGAATAATTACACCTTGTGATCCTGTTAATCCTCTTTGCTGGCAAATATCAAAGAAACCTTCGATTTTTTGGTTTACGCCACCAATAGGCTGAACCTGACCAAATTGATCAACTGCGCCCGTTACCGCAATTTGTTGATCTATTGGTTGCAGTGCAAGTGTACTAATTAATGCACACAGTTCAGCCAGAGAAGCGCTATCACCATCCACCTCACCATAAGACTGCTCAAAAACAATAGAGGTACTAAATGGTTGTGGTTGGTCTAAACGTAATTCTGAGTTTAAGTAAGCTTGCATGATCATCATTCCTTTAGCATGAAGATTACCGCCAAGCTCAGCTTTACGTTCAACATCAGTAAACTCACCATCACCAATATGGGCAACACAAGTTATACGAGTAGGTTCACCAATTAAATCAGGATAACCAGGATAATCTAAGACAGAAAGCCCATTGATTTGGCCAACGGCTTCACCTTCTGTTTGTATCATTACCTGATCTTGCAAAATTTCATCACGACTACGCTCTAATAGATAACTATGTCGCCATAAGCGATTTTCTTCTGCTTTTTTTAGTGCGTCTGCATTTAGATAAGCATCATGATTAAAGCGCATTGCGTAACGGAGTTGACGTAAGATCCATTCTAAATCTAAGCTCAAGATCAACTGATCTTCATGTTGCCTTGCTGCTTGTGTTAATAACACTTCCCAAGCATCTGCTGATAAAGAAGGGAGACGGTATTTTTGGCTCAATGCATTTACAAAACCACACCATTGCGAAAGTGTTGTTTCGTCTTCTAAATACATATCGTATTCATATTCGCCATATAAAGCTACGTTACTTAATTCTGGCTCCATAAATTCTAGCTCTTCAAGACTTAGTCTATCGCCAACTAAAATCACTCGCAGATTGAGAGGCATACTTTCAATGGGCAAAGGCAATGATTGATTATCATTCCAAACAAGCCATTCAAAGCGTTGCTCTTCAACCATTTTTTTCAGACGAAACCACATTAATGGTTGAGCTAATAAAGATTTAATGGAGAGAACGAGAATTCCACCATTAACTTTATGTAATAAACCTGGGCTGACAGTGACATTATCTTTATGACAATAGAAAGAGCCAAAGAGTTGTTCGGGTTCTATCCACTGGCAACAAGTAATGGATTCTGATGATGAAAATGCACCTTGTACATTTTCTTGCCAATAGATTTTATTTGATTCTGCTTGATAGGCACCAATAACCGGATAGGTTTTGATCTCTGATTGCGTTAATGTGTCTGTCAACATATCAAAGTAAGCGGTAGAATCATCGGCTTTTAACAGCATAAATTGGCCTGAATCTGCATTATTTAGCCATTGTAGGCTTTCGTACAGGCGAGGCTGAACCTCACGAAGTAGAGATGCAGGTAATTGAGATGCTGTTTGAAAGAAAGTCTGGTAGGAGGCGTAATCAGGACGTAACGCCTGCCATTCTAATTCGTTGTTTTTCAAGGTTACCGTTTTTATTATTGGTTAGTGAAAAGAGATTTATTAGATACCACTATAAGTGGGTATCTATCCTGCAATAAGACGGTTCTTTAACTGTCATCAACTGCATAGGCAGGGAATATGTATCGCTACGACCTTATAATAATGAGCTAACAAATCAGCCATTAGGTTTTATTATAGCGACGCTCGATTCTATCATAACGTGCTCAGAAAACTATCCCTTATCAAGGCTTGTTATTAATTGATAAAAAAAGATTATCCAAAACATCCTTGCTTATAAAATAGGCAAAAAATTTCGGTTCAGTGGCAGTATTTTTGTAAAATTGTTGATATGCTAGTATATAGTTACGTTGTCACGGGGATTTGTATGAAATATCAACAATTAGAGAATCTAGAATGTGGCTGGAAGTGGGCATATCTCGTCAAAAAACATCGTGAAGGTGAGTTAATTACCCGTTATATTGAAAAAAGTGCGGCTGATGAGGTTGTCGAGCAATTATTACTGATAGAATCACAGCCATTAAAAGTTTTAGAGTGGATAGATTTGCATATGAATCCTGATCTATCCAATAAAATGAAACAAACTATTCGTGCTCGTAGAAAGCGGTATTTTAATGCAGAGCATCAACATACACGAAAAAAATCGATAGATTTAACATTTAAAGTTTGGCAGCGCTTATCGGCTTTATCACAACGCCGAGGAATAACATTATCAGAAACAATAGTACAATTAATTGAAGATGCTGAACGAAAAGAGCAATACGCTTTAAAAGTACATAGTTTAAAAGATGGATTAATTGAGTTATTAGAACGAGATAAAGAAAAGTAATCGATATTATTTTTTATCTGTATTAACAATACCTTTTTTATTGTGACACTTCATACCCCTTTTTATTTATTCAATCTTTGCCTCTATATTCTTAATTTGTATATTTTTTCTTCCCATAAAGAAAACCCTGCCAGTGGCAGGGTTTTGAATTCATTAACAGTAGATTATTCTACTATCTGAATTATTTACCAGGTTGAACAACAACTTCAGTTGTACCTTGGATTTCGATTTCAACACGACGGTCTGGCGCTAAGCAATCGATCAGAGCTGAACGAGCTTTAACGTTGTCACATGTGTTGCCAGTAACTGGATTTTCTTTACCACGACCTTCTGCAGAGATGCTGTTTGCAGGGATACCTTTAGATACCAGGTAATCAACTACAGATTGAGCACGTTTTTCTGACAGAGGCAGGTTGTAGTTTTGAGAACCGATACGGTCAGTGTAACCAATAACGACTACACGACCTTGAGTTGGGTCGATGTTAGCCAGTTCATTGTACAGACCATTCAGAGCTTCTTGACCTTCAGCTTTCAGAGTAGATTTGTTGAAGTTGAACAGAACGTCTGAACGCAGAGTAAAGGTTTTGTTCTCAACAACTGGAGCTGGAGCTACAACTGGAGCTGGAGCTACAACTGGAGCTGGAGCTTCTTGGTTGAAACGGTAAGCAACACCAACACTCAGCATGCCGTTGTCTGGACGCGCATTCAGAGTACCTTTATCACCAATGTTGTTGATCCACTGATATTCAACACGAGTAGCGATGTTTGGAGTGATCGCGTATTCAGTACCTAATGCGAATACTGGAGAAACGCCAGTATCGTTATTAGAGAAACGATCTTGTTTTGGAGATAAAGAAGTAGCGTTTTTAGTTGCAGAAGAATCTGCACGCCATACCATACCACCTAAACGGGTATAAACGTCTAAGTCTTCCATTACTGGATAACTTAATTTAGTGGTTAATTGGACACCTTGAGCACGGAACGCACCATTGTCATATGAACCTTTATAAGTCATACGACCTAACCAATCATAACCCAGTTCAAAACCTAAGTATTGGTTGTACTGATAACCAGCAAATGCACCTGCACCTAATTGGTCACGGTGAGTGTTACCATTACCGATAGAAGTACCTTCAAAATGGTTGCTAGTACCTTGGTATTGAGACCAACCTAATTTACCACCAGTATACCAGGTATTGTCTTTTGGAGCTGCTTGCGCTGCAGTTGCGAAAGCTGCCACTGCCACTGCTAATGCGATAGCTGTCTTTTTCATTTTTACGCCTCGTTATCATCCAAGTTAGGCATTTGGCTTTAAGCCTTATTATTTGCCCTTGGTTAAATTATTGTTAGGAATCCAATGCTTTCATCAAATGATGATCCCAAAAAATGGGATTTAAAGCATAACCTTAACGACATAAAGTCTACAATGAACTTAAAAAGTTACAAGTAATCCTTTAAAATTCGACTTAAAATTTTAAAAAGATCTGCCTAATTCCACAATGGGTAAGATTCTGTATTTTTGTTAAATTTATTGTAACTATATGATTTAGGTTATAAATACTTTTGACTTATCTTAAATGATATCGAGGTGTTCTGAGTATTAGGAAAACTCTTAAATTTCACTAATGGTAGTGAATTGAATGAATTTTTACGGAATTCAAATGTCGTTTAGATGCATTAGTACTTTCTAAATGGATATTTGTATTAATTTGTTGACGCATGATAAACCCCAAGCTTTTACCTTTGCTTGCAGCAGATTCTAATCTTTTCATCTCTTCTGGCGATATTTCTGGTAACCAAGCTAGAACGACACTGTAATTTCCACTCATTAATGCTTTTTCCATCAAATCAACCGTATTTATTCTATTTGCATGATTTAATTGGATTATTTTATCAAGAGGTAATCCTACGTTTTTCAACCAAGAACGATTGAGTTTTTGTTGTGGGCTTAACCACAATAACCAACGTGATTCATGGCTATACTGTTTTAGTAATGGCAAAAGGATGTGATTAATAACGAGCGGATTTTGGTAGAGAAGTTCACTTACCATGCCTTGTTTATTATTACTTTCCGTAGTAACCATTGCTGAAGGGATAGATAGAGGTAATACCTCATTCGAGATCTCTTGGAGAATGGTGTTTTGTCTTGTCGGAGATGATGTTGAGATTTTCATGTTTACCTCTGCCTATATGTACTGTATGAATATACAGTATCTCTAAATTTCGCTTAAATCAAGCTCAATTTTTTGAAAGTTCCTCTCAAATTTTATGTAAATCTCTATTTTCAAGCTGTTAACTATTGGCAATAAAAAGTAAATTCTTTATTGTTTCTATGGTAAGTTTCATATGCATGTTTTTGAATTCAAAGATAAAAAATTCACATCAATGTTTATGTTGGAGTTTTAATGTCATTTTTACCTGAGCAACGGAAGGCTCATTTGCTATCGCGCATTGCGAAATATGGAGAGTTAACAACAAAGTCTCAATTTGGTGGTGTTAGCTTAATGATTGATGACGTTATGTTTGCTATCACGTCTGATAATCAACTTTATTTAAAAGGAAGCGATTTTTTAGAGACGCTTTATAAGGCAACAAAAATGGAAGCCTATATTTATCTGAAAAAAGGAAAACCAATAACGTTACGTTATTATAAAATCATGGATTCTTTATGGGAAAATCAGCAAAAATTAGATCAATATATTGATTTGTCATATCACTACAGCATGCAAGAGTATTTAGGCCAACGGAAAAGGCCATGCCGAATAAAAGATTTACCTAATTTAGGTGTCATATTAGAGAAAAGGCTAAGCCAAATTGGGGTTAATAAAGTTGAAGAGTTACGACTTATTGGTGCCAAAGCCTGTTATTTGAAATTAATGCGCAGCCATAATTTAAAAAATAGTGAGATTTTACTTTCATTAGCGGGGGCAATAATGGGATGTCATCGTTCCGTGTTACCCAACCAACTAAAAGCAGAACTATTAGATTGGTATAATGAATTGTCTTTTCAATAAAATAAACCTAACGACAGTTATTTTCTCTAGTCCTCATATGAAATTAGAGAAAATAACGTCGATTAGGCATTAACACTAACGCTGTGATTCAAGTGCTTTATTTGTTTCTCCTTGCTCAATTATTTGAATGCAGTTAATGATTTGAGGGAGTAAATCTAGTAATAATCGAATCTGAGTAACAACTAATTGAATTCGCCCATCATCAGCATTAGGTAATGAATTGATCCGTTCAATTAACTCGATATGAGGTTGTTTAAATGCTTTATCCTGCGCTGTTTTGTGACGCAAAGCAGCGTCGATATAACAAACAGTATCATTCAGCAACGTAAGTATTGTTTCATCTTCGATTTTAGAACGATGAACACCAAGTGCTGAAATATAGCTAAGTAAGGTGTGATTCAAACAGAGTAACTGGAAAGCGACCTCTTGGGAGGCTTGATAACTTTTTGGCTCTGATGACATATTCGAGATAAGTGAAGCGAGTTCACCATCGCTACTATGAGCATTACGGCGAGCAATTCGATAATCTAAGCTATTATCTTTTCCTTGATAATATTGAATAAGAATAGCATCAAGGTAATAGCAGTTATTTGTCATTGTTTTTTGAATAACAAAAGGTAATTGGCGGAACTTCCAATCAGGCCAGATAAAACTGACCGCAAACCATGCAATAGCACAACCAATTAAGGTATCAATAATTCGAGGAAGAGCGACATCATAGCCTTCACCAAGTAAATTAAAACTTAGCAGAACTAATAATGTAATAAATAGCGTGGCATGTGCATATTGTATCGTTCTAAATGCAAAAAAGAGCGTGCCGGTGATAACGATTAATACCAGTTGTCCTTCAATAGAGGGTACAAAATATAAAATAGGGAAACCGATTAAAATACCAATAATGGTGCCACTTACACGTAATGTTAAGCGTCTACGTGTTGCATTGTAGTTAGGCTGGCACACAAACAAGCTGGTTAATAGTATCCAATAGCCTCTGTCTAATTGGAAAAATTGAATAATTGCATAACCAATACAAAGCACGAGTGACATTCTAACTGCATGTCTAAAAAGTGCTGATTTAGGGGTAAGATGTTCTTTTATTCTTAATGCGATATCTCGCCATCCGGTTAAACCATCATCGGAAAGTTGAGTTTCTTCTTTTTGGTCATGGGATATTTGGTACTGCTCTGTGCTAATACTGCGTAAAAGCGCATCAATCCCTTGAAGGTTTTGCAATAAATTATTCAAAGGAGTCATTAATTGAGGTTCTGTGGTTGTATTTTTTAAATGATTGAGGGCATTTTCTAAATAATTAATGGAACGCTCGAGGGCGGGATTATGCTGATATTTTTTATGCCAAAGAATTGATTGTGCAACTTGTTCACAAGCCCGAGCCTGCATAGAAAGTAAACGTTGAAAACGAAAAAGCACATCACTGTGGCGCAATTCATTACTCAATAATTGATACTGGACATGAGATGAACTGGCTCTTTCATGAATATCTTGAGCTACAAAATAGTAATGAAGCGTAAAGCGACTACTGCGCTGACCTCTATCACCTTTTAGTCGGCTTAATAACGTGACTTTAGTTTGATTCATTGTGTCAATAAGCTGACTATTTGCCATAGCTAAACTATAAAGTGAGTGTTGATAGTCATCTTCAATATCAGGATCAAATAAAGTTGCTTTTGCCTCGAGGTATGTTGCGAGTTGCTGGTAGCAACGAGTTAAATTATCTTGCACAGGGCGAATAGGAAACAATAAGTGACCAACTAAGGTTAACGAGTTGTACCAAATAGCGCCTAACAACAGCAAAATAGGTTGTTCATACCAAATAGGGAAAATAGGCATACCGAGCATAGTGTAGATGGCAATTAATAAAGCACCAAAAGCAATGGTAGCGTAGCGTTGTCCTAGCGCGCCTAATAAAATAAATCCCCAAGTTGAAATTGCTAGACCACAAAAGAATAAAATAGGGTAGGGATAAAGCAATCCTATTGATGCTGATGCAAGAAGAAAACAGCATAAGGTAATGACCAGGTTTTTTAAACGCCCGACAAGTCTGTCATCTAAGTCCGTTAATGCGGCTGCGACCACACCTAAAGTCAGCGGAATGGTGTATTTAGGCTCTTGACCTAACACCCAAGGAAACAAAGTCGTTCCTGTAAGTGCGATTATTATGCGAATATAATAGAGAAAGTGGCTATTATAGATAAATCGGCGGGCGCCATTTAGCAAAGTGAACACAAAAAGCCCTTAAATAAACAAGATGAAGATAATTACCTCTTAGAATATAGGGTTTATCACCGATTAAAAAGAGCTTAACAACAGACTATTTGTTATTTATTGCAGGAATTACGTATGGAACTGAAATCCACTCCGATGGGACAACGTTTAGCACAGCATCCTTATAATAGAGTCAAATTGTTAAATGCAGGTATTGAAGTCAGTGGTGAAAAACATCAGTATTTAATTCCTTTTAATGAATTGATTAATATTTACTGTAAAAAAGGGATTGTGTGGGGTGAATTAGAATTTTTATTGCCGGAAGATAAAGTGGTTCGATTACATGGAACAGACTGGGAGGAAACTCAGCAGTTCTATCGATATCTATTCCAAACATGGCAAATGTGGAGTCAAGAAATGAGTGAAATCAGTGCTCAAGTTCTTGAGAAGCAACTCCATAATATTACTGAAATTATGCAATCCAATAAATGGATAAAACAATCTAAGCTTAGTGAAATTCAACAATCTATAAAAGAAAGCTTATCGGCTATTCCACTTCCACTTGAACGCCTTACCCAATTTGATAATTGCCAAGTACTTTATCAGCAATGTTTAGAGTGGTTAAAACAAGGTGAATTACTTATTAATAAAGAAAATTCTGCGTGGATAACACAAATGCTAAATGAGCATGCGGAGTTTTTTAATACAATTGAATCATCTCCACTCAATGGATCACAATGTCGTGCGGTTATTAATGGTGAAGAGAATATTTTAGTCTTAGCCGGGGCCGGAAGTGGTAAAACATCTGTACTAGTCGCAAGAGTAGGATGGTTATTACGCCGAAATTTAGCACAAGCAGAGCAAATTTTGTTATTGGCATTTGGGCGTAAAGCGGCGCAAGAAATGAATGAGCGTATTTCAGCGCGTTTAAATGCCGATATTATGGCGAAAACATTTCATGCATTAGCATTATCTATTATTCAACAAGCGACAAAAAAACAACCTAAAATTAGTGAACTTGAAATAAATAGTGAAAAAAGAAGAGCGTTATTATTAGGCGAATGGCGAAATCAATGTCAGCAGAAAAAAGCGCAAGCAAAGGGATGGCGTGAATGGTTATCTCAAGAGCTTGATTGGGATATTCCAGAAGGTGAATTTTGGTATGATAGAAAATTAGAAAATCAAGTTGCTGTAAGGTTAGAGCGTTGGATTGGCTTATTAAGAATGCAAGGCGGTAGTCAAAAATCACTAATTGAAAGTGTACAACCTGAATATACAGATGCATTCAAAAAATATTTAAAATTATTATCGCCTTTATTAAAAGCATGGAAGATGGCATTAAAAGAAGAAGACGCGATAGATTTTTCCGGTTTATTACATCAAGCTATCAATCTTATTGAAAAAGGACGTTTTATTAGCCCATGGAAACATATACTTGTTGATGAATTTCAAGATATTTCGCCACTTAGAGCATCACTATTAACAGCATTAAAGCAGCAAAATAAACAAACGTCTTTATTTGCTGTGGGTGATGATTGGCAGGCTATTTACCGTTTTAGTGGTGCTGAATTATTATTAACGACCTCTTTTCATCATTCATTTGGAGAAGGCGCCGAATGTGCATTAGATACGACCTACCGTTTTAATGACACAATTGGTGATGTTGCTAATACGTTTATTCAACAAAATCCGATGCAATTATCTAAGCCTTTAAATAGTCTAGTTAAAGGCAATAAAAAAGCGGTTGTTTTACTATCAGATGATCAACTTGAAAATCTATTAAATAAAATGAGTGGTTATGTTGGTGACGATGAAACGATCCTTTTACTCGCCCGTTATCATTATTTAAAACCTGAACTATTAAAAAAAGCTAAGACACGGTGGCCTAAATTAAATTTAGAATTTATGACTTTTCATGCATCGAAGGGGCAACAAGCTGATTACGTTATTATTTTAGGTTTGCAAGAAGGCAAAGATGCTTTCCCAGCACCTGCAAGGGAATCAATTATTGAATTAGCGTTATTACCAAAAGTTGAAGATTATCCTAATGCGGAAGAACGCCGTTTAATGTATGTGGCATTAACAAGAGCAAAAAAACAAGTATGGCTATTATTTAATAAACAACAGCCATCTTGTTTTGTTTCGGAGCTAAAATCTCAAGGTGTTCCTATACAGCGAAAACCTTAGAATTATTTTAATCTTTCTTTTAAATAACCTTCGTAATCAGGAATTTTAATTGTAGATTCTTGTGAAAACAGAGGCGATGAAATTAAAAAGTTTGCGGTTGCACGATTGGTGGCAACCGGAATATTCCATACCGTTGCTAAGCGTAGAAGGGCTTTAACATCCGGGTCGTGGGGAACGGCGTTCAATGGATCCCAAAAGAAAATCATAATATCGATTTTCTTTTCAGCGATCATTGCACCTATTTGTTGGTCACCGCCCATTGGACCACTTAGCATTTGAGTAACACTTAGGCCGGTGTGGTGGTTAATTAAATTTCCTGTGGTTCCTGTAGCAAATAACTTATGTAGAGACAGTTGTTCACGATTATTTTGAACCCATTCAAGTAATGAGCTTTTGCAGTGATCATGGGCAACAAGCGCGATATTTTTTTCTTTTAAGAGCGTGCGGTCAATTTGTTCCATTTGATACCTTTAAAAATAAATATAGTTATTGTTCCAGCTGTCAAAATACCTTTTTTTTATCTTACAAGCTATGAACGGATCAAGATACTATGATGTATCATAATATTTTCAATCTTCATGATGAACGGAGTATATAAATGGTGGACTCAGACATTTATGACATTTTAAGAAGTGTCAAAACAATTGCACTTGTTGGTGCGAGTAGCAAAGAAGATCGCCCAAGCTATAAAGTCATGAAATTCTTATTAGAACAAGGTTATGATGTTATTCCTGTAAACCCAGGTATGTCTGGACAAACATTGTTAGGTCAACAATGTTATACCTCATTAAAAGATATTCCTGTCTCGATTGATATGGTTGATGTTTTCCGTCAATCATCTGCTGCATTAGAGATCGCAAAAGAAGCGATTGAAATTAATGCCAAAGTCTTATGGTTACAAATTGATGTGATTAATGAAGATGCCAAAGAGTTAGCAGAAAAAGCAGGGTTACGAGTGGTTATGGATCGTTGTCCTAAAAAAGAAATCGAAGCGCATGGCCTTCCTTGGTAAAAAATTAAAATAAAATCGCCGAAAACAAATTCGGCGATTATCATATTTATTCAGATCACGGCTTATTTAGATTATTCGGTTAATTTCGTAATCGTGGAGCCTGTAATTGGCTACGAATTGACTGCGATAGCTCATCCAATGAGTCATTATCTAAGTGTTCATCTGAAACTTCATAAGTTATCTGCGCTTCAGCAAGATAAGTATGAACGGGTTGTCCTTCATCATCTTCCATCACAACATGGTACCAAGGTGCTGCTCGCAAGGTCACATTAGATGCAATATCATCCTCATTAGGCTGATCAAGGGAATATTCAGCATCCACATCGACAACAACGCCTAAGTAGCCGAGTAATTTATGTCTAACTTGCTGTCCTATCCCAAATTTGCTGGCGGTCATCATAGTATCACCTCCATATAGCCTTGCTTATTGGTTATATATATGAGGGCACAAAGTGAAATTTCAAGGATTTGAAAAAAATATAATCCTTTGCTTTCATTATGAATAAAGAACCTCACAAAATCAGATTATCTATTGTATAAAGAAAAGACAATAACCTGAGTAGAATTTTTATTTTAACAACATTATCAGGAGAGCATATGAAAATGGGTAGAGAATATATTATTCAAGGGCATGTTCAGGGCGTTGGGTTTCGTTTTTTTACTTATCAATGGATGAAGAAACAACCAATAACAGGTTATGTTTGGAATCGTGATGACGGCAGTGTGGGCGTAAGAGCGTTTGCAAAGGAAGGTGTGCTTAAAGAATTTGAAAATTGGTTAGAAGCTGGTGGCCCTAGAGGCGCCAAAATTACATTTTGGTCTGCTACATCTTGTGAATATGAATCAATGACAGATTTCTCAATCCGCCATTGTGAGTAGTGTGGTTTTTAGTTATTTATTATTAGAAGCTAATATTTTAAATACATTTAACGGGTTTAGGCAAACCAGCCAGTTTTGTGGCCTGCTTCGCTGGGCCTTTAGGAAATAGACGATAAAGGTAACGACTATTGCCTTTTTCTTCGCCATATTTTTGCGCAAGAGCTTTTACCAGCATACGAATAGCAGGGGAGGTATTAAATTCTAAATAAAATTGGCGAACAAAGCGGATAATTTCCCAATGTTGCTCTGTTAGTTCAATTTCTTCTATTTCAGCTAATGTTGGAACCATATCTTCACTCCACTCATTGCTATTTTTTAGATAACCGTGACTATCTGTCTCGATTTCTTTTCCGTTAAATACAAACATGTGCTTTATGACCAATCAAAAATAATAGCGTTAATTTAGCAAAAATAAGGAAAATACCCAAGCAGAACCCATAAATCGTTGATTAATTAAGCCATTGACTTGTAATGCGTTTAATTTTACATCAAACAGTACAATAAGACCTTTACAATATAAGCCTAGATGTTTATATTGCTCCCCATTGCGGAGGGGTGGCCGAGCGGCTGAAGGCAGCGGTCTTGAAAACCGCCGATGGGAAACCATCCGAGAGTTCGAATCTCTCCTCCTCCGCCATTTCATCATCTCCTAGCGTCTCCTGAAGTCTCCTTATCCCAGTAAAATCAAGCAATCCAACAAAATTCCATTATTCCAACGTCTACTATCGTCTATTGAAAACTACCCCCTTTAGGTGGTACATATGGGGGTACATTTATACCCCATGATTTGAGTACCCCCAAA
The DNA here is from genome assembly GCF_009915245.1 of Proteus sp. G2669. Taxonomy (NCBI): domain Bacteria; kingdom Pseudomonadati; phylum Pseudomonadota; class Gammaproteobacteria; order Enterobacterales; family Morganellaceae; genus Proteus; species Proteus sp. G2669. The sequence goes on from NZ_JAABLX010000018.1 coordinate 34,303, forward strand.
TGAAGCTAACCGTTAAGCAAATTGATTCCAGTAAGCCTAAAGAAAAAGACTACAAACTATCTGATGGTGGTGGACTGTATCTATTGGTTAAAACTAATGGCGGAAAGTATTGGCGGTTAAAATACCGAATCGATGGCAAAGAGAAACTTTTAGCTATTGGAATTTATCCAACCGTTACACTAGCTGATGCCAGAAGAAAGCGTGATGATGCAAAGAGATTACTGGCGGATGGAATTGACCCAAACCAACAACGCAAAGAACAAAAGCAAGCCTCAAAGATTGACAGTGTAAACACCTTTAAAAATATCGCCCTTGAATGGTATGAGGGAAGAAAGGATCGCTGGTCTGTTAGTTATCGTGATGACATGATGGACGCATTCGAAAAAGACGTCTTCCTTATATAGGTAATCGCCCGATTGCCGAAATCAAACCAATGGAATTACTCGAAGTGCTTTCTATTATGGAAAAGCGCGGGGCAACCGAGAAGCTAAAGAAAGTGCGTCAACGTTGCGGGAGGTATGGAAGTACGCCATTATTACTGTAGTGGTTTAATAAATTTGGCCACCTGAATAGAGGTGATATGCTTACCTCAAACAATAAAGGTGCCTTAATGAAAAAACGAAATTTCAGTGCAGAATTTAAACATGAATCTGCTCAGTTAGTTGTTGATCAGAACTACACTGTTGCTGATGCAGCTAAAGCCATGAATATCGGTCTTTCCACTATGACCCGATGGGTAAAACAGTTGCGCGATGAACGGGCTGGCAAAACGCCGAAAGCCTCTCCCATCACGCCAGAGCAAATTGAAATACGTGAACTCAAAAAGAAACTTCAACGTATTGAAATGGAAAATGAAATATTAAAAAAGGCTACCGCGCTCTTGATGTCAGACTCCCTGAACAATTTACGTTAATCGGAAAGCTCAGGGCGCGTTATCCCGTAACCACTCTCTGCCATGTATTCGGGGTTCATCGCAGCAGTTATAAATACTGGAATGCCCGTCCTATTCAGCCTGATAGAAGACGCACCGTATTGCGCAGTCAAGTTCAGGAACTACACAACATCAGCCATGGCTCTGCTGGGGCAAGGAGTATTGCCATAATGGCAACGTTCAAGGGCTTCCCAATGGGGCGTTGGCTTGCCGGTAGGCTCATGAAATAGCTCGGCCTTGTAAGTTGTCAACAACCGAAACACCGCTACAAACGTGGCGGACAAGAACATATTGCTATATCGAATCATCTCGAACGTCAATTTGCAGTGACTGAGCCCAATCAAGTGTGGTGTGGCGATGTCACCTATATCTGGACAGGCCAACGCTGGGCGTATCTCGCCGTTGTTCTCGATTTGTTCGCCAGAAAACCGGTGGGCTGGGCAATGTCGTTCTCTCCGGACAGTCGATTGACCATCAAAGCGCTGAAAATGGCGTGGGAAACTCGGGATAAACCAGCAGGGATGATGTTCCACAGTGATCAGGGTAGCCACTATACAAGTAATCAGTTTCGGCAGTTACTATGGAGATATCGGATCAAACAAAGTATGAGTAGACGCGGAAACTGCTGGGATAATAGTCCAATGGAGCGCTTCTTTAGGAGCCTGAAGAACGAGTGGGTACCCATGACTGGCTACATAAGTTTTAGTGATGCTGTCCATGCAATAACGGACTATATTGTCGGGTATTACAGCGTACACAGACCTCACGAATATAACGGAGGATTATCACCAAACGAATCCGAAAAGAGATACTGGAAAAACTCTAAAA
>NZ_JAABLX010000019.1:0-90898 GCF_009915245.1 Proteus sp. G2669
CATCAGTTACTGGTGCCTAATAAACGGGCTTATCATCGAACAACCTTAAGCCATCATCGTTTTCATCGGCATCCAAATTTAATTAAGTCAGGGTTTATCCCCACACAACCAGAACAGCTTTGGGTGGCAGATATTACCTATTTATCGACGCATGAAGGTGATACTTATTTAAGTTTAATTACGGATGCGTATTCACGAAAAATCGTGGGATATCATTTAGATAACAATATGAAAACAAGTTCAGTGAAGAAATCGTTGGTTCAGGCGTTAAAAAAACGGACTTCGACAACTTCGTTAATCCATCATTCAGATCGAGGGATACAGTATTGTTCTTCGGAATATCAGAAGATACATAAAGAGCATAATATTCAATGTTCTATGACTGATGGGTATGATTGTTATCAAAATGCCTTAGCAGAACGAATTAATGGAATATTAAAAATGGAGTATCTACTGATAAAACCGAGTAATCTGGAACAAGCAAGAAAATTAGTAGAAGAATCAATTCAACTCTATAATGAAAAACGGCCACACTTATCGTTAAACTATAAAACGCCCGATGAAGTACATCGAGCGTTTTATGCCTGAAAAATTGTCAACCTATATCAGGACTAGTCAAAAACAAATAAATTTTAGAAATTAATTTTCAGTGTTGCATTAATACCACTTGAGCTTACATCACTATTATATTGACCTTGGTAAGAAAGCCCGAAAGTTGTTGATTTGCTTAATTGTGCATCAACACCTAGACCAACACCAAACAGATTATCCAGTTTGCCACCACGTAAAGTTGCATCACCGGAATTAGATAAGAAAAGACGTGATTCAGGGCGGTTATCACCAAATAAATGACTTGCAGAAATATCGCCTTTTAATGCCATATTAACGCTACCAGCCATAAATGGATATCCACCACGTAAACCGATAGTACCTACTTGAATATCTTGTGAATCAGTCTTAGTGATAAATTTCATATTACCGACATTTTCATTGATATCATCAGTTGATACACGTAACCAACTGAATCCTGCATATGGCTCAATAGAGTACTGATTCGTATTAAATTGAGTATAAGCACCTTCTAAGAAAATTTGAGTAATTTTTGCATCATAACTTGTAGAGTTATAACCTGCATTTTGTCCTACCCAGAGTGTTCTTTTAGCATCTCTATCTTGGTTAGTATGTGTAAAACCATAGTTTAACGAAGCCACATCAAATAAATTAGACACACCATAAGCACCAATATGGATATCGTTGCTATCTATTTTGCCGTGTTCATTCCCTTTATATTTGGTTGAACCCGCACCGAAGAAGAGGCCTGCTTTGGTATTTTCGGTCACATCTATTTCTGCGCCTAATAAACCGACATAGAAATCAACATCCATATTACTATGACCATAATCGATGTTGCCCCATTGTCCAATACCCGTCATCCAAATACGTGCATTACTATTATCCAATTTAGCATAACGGCCTTGTCCAATACCCATTGCTTGATCTTTCACTGTGCGTGTTAAACCTAACACATTCACTACACTTGCACTGTTAGCATTAAGGTACATATCACTGCCCAATGATCCATAAGTCTTATTCAGATCTCTTTCATTCATTGGTAATACAGCATTGAATAAATCGCCACGACCTGTGCTATCTAAAGTATTAGCAATAGAACGGCCATTTTCATTATTCGCAAATGTGGCTAAAGAGGTATTTTCTTTCTTACTTAATGTACCTGTAATTGTGTTGTCTTTTACAGAAACATTTTTATCAAATAATGCATAATCACTGCCTGGATTGTTATTCGCTAACATTTTAGTTTTAGTACGATTATCAACTAAATTGTCTGCATTAACGGTACCTATTGTGACGGTATTATTAAGGTAAATATCTTTTAATTGACCTTCACTATCAGCACCAATATCTAAACTTGCCCCTTTATTTAAGGCCATATCTCCGACATTAACATCATGCCCAACGGTAACTAAGTACGTGCCTTTATCGTTGATATTAATATTAGCTTTGTGGCTTTCGTTTGATGCTAGTTGGCCTTGTTGTGTAAAGGTATCGTTATAGCGATCAATAACACTTAATTTACCACCATTAACGTTAACAGCTTCAGTGCCAAACGATTCGGTAAAGCCATATAAAGTACCTTGTTCGACTGTTGTACCGCCACGATAAGTATTATCGCCAGTCATAACCAATGTACCTTCGCCTTTCTTAACTAAAGCCCCATCATACAAACCAGCGTTAATTTTAGCTTGAATAGCATCAGCTCGTTTTTGGTAATACTCTTTACGCCATTTTTCAGCATCTTCTTTGCTAACAATATGGGAAGTTGGATCAGGGTTACCATCGTTGATAACAAAATCAGTACCTAGATTGTAATCACCACCAGCTGCAATGCCTTTATCTGTATATTCCTTCAACCATGCGAGATCTTCTTGTTCACGTAGATCTAACGCAGTTTGTGAAATATCATTTGTCCAAACATCAAGTGGAGTCATGCTTAAGTTATATTCAAATTTACCTAAGAACTGACCCGGACCATACATCCCTTTATCTAAATCCGGCGTACCCCAACCATAACGCACATCAGGCGTTCCTTCAGCCGCAGTCCAGCTATCATATAAAGAGCCATCTGGATTACGGTGATTGGCTGTTGTAAACATCACATCACGTATTTGCATCGCATTCATTGATTGATAGCGTGACATCAATACGCCCATGGCACCTGTAACATGAGGAGCAGCCATTGATGTACCACTAAAGGTATTCCAACCTGCATTTCCCTCTTCATCAACAACTGACGAATAAATGTTGCGACCTGGTGCAACAACCGTCCACCATTTCGCATTGCCCGCTTCATTAAAGATTTTTTCTAATTCATAACCTGATTTGTCCGCATTCTGTTTCAGACCCGCAACCGCAATCCAATGTTTTTCTGCTTCAGGATTAAAGTAAGGATAAAGAGGACGATAATAAGGCTGAGCAAAGTCACGGTTACCGGTTGTAAATACTTGTACAACGTTAGTGCCTTTTACTGCATCATAAGCCGCATCAACAAAGGAAGGTTTATCGCCATAGACTTTTTTAAAGTAGAAATATTCATATTCAGTTTGTGCAGTGGTATCTACTGGCATATGCACTGTTGTATTACCGCCATCAGGGCCTACCGTTTTATCTGCGTTAATAATACGAGGGTTTGTACCCCAGCTATTATTAATTACCTGAGCCCCTGCATCGACCATGGCTTTCCAGCCAGTGTAGAAATAGGTGTAATCTTGATATGGCCCGTAGTTATTGCTGTCTGTTGCGCCTGTATTTCCTAAATAAACATCAGCTCCCCACGCTACCCCATGCATACCATTGCCATCACGGCTTGCGCCTACGGTGCCTGTAACATGTGTTCCGTGTGTATCATTCACTCCTTTGATCCAACCTCCATCAACATCAAAGGCCTGACCTTTTTCATAATGTCCCCCCATTTCCTGAGGGTAACGCATACCCGTTGAACCATATTGGCCTTTGGCTTTCACAGCATGAAACCGAGCATCATTCAATTCTGGATGTGATAATAATGCACCAGAGTCCATTACACCGATTTTGGCACCTTGCCCATGGAAACCAAGTGCATAAGCACTAGAGGCATTCATAGCCGCCAAGCCCCAGTCTTTTTGATATTCTTGGCTTTCCCAACTTTTTGTATCACCTAATTGTCCAGCTTCTGAATATGCAACGGAATATCCAGAAAAAAATAACGCGGATGCAACAAGGGATAGTTGGAATATATTTTTATTTATTCTATTATTTTTATTCATTTTGTGATGGTGACTTAAAGCTATTTCTTTGTTCATTCTGTACCTTCAGTTATATTTAAATTAATAACATTTATTAAGGATCAAAAATAAAAGACGCAAAGATTCTCTTGTTTCTAGAGAAATAATTACTTGAAGGGCATCTCAAAAATATGTTTTCATGCCAGAAAAATAGATAGATTGACTATGTAATCACAAATTAACAGATAGATTAAACAAATTTAGATCGCAATACATTATATTACAAAAAGTTAAAACCAACTTTAATCAACATTGTTTCTATTAATATCAATATTTAAATCAATTTAATAAAGAGAGTGTAGATAAAAAAACAATTACTCTAAATTTATTAACAAATTAAAAATGAGAATATTATTCTCTATTTAACTTTAGTCGAAAAAATATAATCTGCATTATTTAGATATAAAAAAAAACAGTATTTTTATTTTAAAAATACTGTTTTTATTTTAATTTAGCACTATGACTAAGCTATTATTCTACAGGCGTGATTTCCATTTGTCCTACCATTCCTTTATCTGCATTTTCTAGTAACTGGCTGTAATACAAGAAAGGAAAGTGGGAATAAGAAGGTTGTTTTAGCTCCACTAATAACTCACTCTGACTTTCTATCCAAACCGTATCTTTCCAACCAAAATCCGCAGGTGAAGGTTTTTGCCCATTATGATTAATGACTTTAAAACGAGCGCCTTCAATATGGAATGATTGAGGCGTTGGTACAGTGACAAGCCAACGTTCCCAGCCATTTTGTTTACCCACCAAATCAATTCTTGAAAGCTCCCAACGAGCATTATTGATACCTGGAGGACTGTTATGAAGTTGAATGGTTCTAGGTTGAATCGAGGTGGTAATTTGAGTGTCATCCAGCGCTAATTGCTGTGGCGCTTTATCAGTAACTAATGACATTAATCCTGTCGGTCTAATCGTCAATATATTGGCATTACGTAATAAATCGGAAGGCTCAAAGATACCACGAAGTCTGTCCATAAATCCGGCACTTTGCCCTGCTGTAATGATGACTTCACCACCTTCAGACATATCAACAAGTATTTCACGTCGTTCACCCGGAGCCATTGGAATTGATTTCAACTCTACGGGGGATGTTAATAAACCTTGATCTGAGGCGATAAGGTAAAGCGATCGACCATCATTTGCAGTTAATTCATAACGGCGAGCATTAGATGCATTAACTAAACGTAACCGAATCCACCCTCTAGAAACTTCGATATAAGGATCTTCACGCCCATTCACGAGCAACGTATCACCATAAAAACCGTCACTTGCAGCTTCTTTGTCGTATTGCGGTGTGCCAAAATTATCAATTCGTTTATCTTGGATTATCAGCGGAAAATCATTTACACCATACTCTTTGGGTAAAGGTAGGGATCGACTCTCTTCATCTTCCACAATCCACATTCCCACCAGCCCGTTATAAACATGAGGCGCCATTTTAAAGGGAGTATTGGCGTGATACCAACACGTTGCTGCTTTTTGGCGAATGGGTAATACCGGCGACCAATACGCGCCTGGTGACATTAATCTAGCAGCCCCCCCGACTTGTGTACCAGGAACTAATAAACCACTTACGGTCATAGATACAGCTTCACTAAGACGGTTACTATAAATAAGTTTTATATCATCGCCACTTCTAACTTTGATTGTCGGTCCCGGTGTTGAGCCATTGATCCCCCAAACTTCCGCTTTTTGCGTACCATTAAATGCCCAATGCACATTTTGCAAAGTCAAAAACAGAGGCTGGCCACGACGAGATTCCAACAATGGCGGTATAGGTAATTGTTTATCATTGACTGATCCAGCACGAACAGAAGAAGATATTGAGCCCAGACATACCGCTAAGCCTGAAGCCTGAATAAACTGGCGACGACTAAATGACATACTTTCTCCGCAACAAAATACAAATATTCCTACCGCATAATCAAAAACATTGGACAGGAAAAAAAGCTGCTGTGATTTAAAGACAAAAGGACTTAAATGAAATTACGGGAGCATAATAGCGCGGATGTGACATAAATCCTAAAAATAGTTGATAACTATACTTTAAATAATTCGAGATGTAGTTAGGGGATAAGTAAGATACATACAAACATATACTTTAAATCATTCAAGATGCAGCTAGACGACAACGCTACAACTTGAAGTATGACGAGTATAAGCCTGAAAATCAGGCTTATGTCTCATATAGATAATGTGTAGACGTTAATTTAATTTGCCAGGAAAATCACGCTTATTCATCTCTTCAACTTCTTTATCTAGCTCTTCAATTTTCTCTTTCATAATTTGGCGACAATCTTCGGCTAATTCCCGAACTTGATCTTTGGTGTATTTTGAAACATCAATCGGAGGCAACATTTCAACAATCACGTAGCCATTATTCCAGCGATTGATTTTAATTTTACCTTGTGTTGTCGACACGCAAACCGGAATAATAGGTACACCAGCTTGAATTGCAGCATGAAACGCTCCTGTCTTAAACGGTAAAAGTCCACGACCACGACTACGCGTTCCTTCAGGGAACATCCACACTGAAATTTTCTTCGATTTAATTTGATCGGCAACTTGTGAAATTGTGCCATGTGCTTTAGAGCGGTTTGCTCTATCAATCAAAATATTACCCGTGATCCAATATAATTGACCAAAAAAAGGAATAAAGATTAAGCTTTTTTTGCCCACAGTCACTGTATTAGGTTGTACTGCATTCGACATTGTTACCATATCAAAATTATTTTGATGGTTTCCAATATAAATACTTGGGCCATAGCTTTTTGCATCTTTTGGAAAACGTTCAACAAGTTTAATCCCAAAAATACGAGATAACTTGCCAAATGCTCGTCCATAAGTCATTACATGTTTTGGATTTCTTGGTGAAAACATGCAATAAATTATTCCAAACGTCACCACAATAATGGTGTAAAGAATGACAATAATGCCTCGAATAATGGCTAACATAAGTTTTAGCGTCCTAAATAGAAGTGGGTCAATAGACCCACTAAATATCAATTAAGTATTAAGTTTAATTTGTTTCAATATCAATATGATCGATAACTTGAGCACCACGAGGTAATGAAGTTCCTCGGCGTCCACGTTTCGCTTTAAAGCTAACTAGCTCATTCATCGACATTGTCAGTTTACGCTTGCCAAAATGCAGTGTTACTGAAGCATTTTCTGGTAATACACGTAACCAAGCGACATTATCCTCACCACTTGCAGCTTGTGAAGCTGGAATAGAAACCATCTGGTTTCCTTTTCCTTTTACCATCGTTGGCAATTCTGCCGCTTCAAAAATCAGCATTCTACCGCCTTTAGTAATGATCATGATGAGATCAGTTAACTCATTATTCAAACGTTGTGGCGGTAAAGGTAATGCATTTTCAGGTAATGTTAGTAATGATTTTCCTGCTTTATTTTTAGAAGTTAAATCATCAACTTGGCAGATGAAACCATAACCAGCATCAGATGCCATTAAGATCTTATCAGTGCTTTCGCCCATAACAACATGGCGTAACTGGGCACCTTTCTGAATTTTTAATCGTTCAGTCAGCGCATCGCCTTTGCTACGACCAGAAGGCAAGGCATCAACATCAACGGTATAGCTTTGACCTGTGGTATCTATTAAGTGTACAGGCTGATTGCTCATTCCTTCAATAGCAGCGAAATAATCATCACCTGCTTTAAAACCAACAGATTGAGCATCAATATTATGGCCTTTCTGGCAACGAATGAGTCCTTTTTCCGACATAATGACCGTAACAGCTTCAGGATGTAGATGTTTTAATGGAATAGGTTCATCACCTGCATTACCACTAAAATAGCTAATCTCTTCGGCTTTAAGCACTTCGTGCTGACCATCTACAGTAAAGATTAATGCCTCATTTTTAGGGGCAAACAGCATTTGTTCAATGACATCACCTTGCTCTTTACCTAACGCAACTAAGCGAGTTCCACGTCCTTTTTTGTTCATTTCATTCAGTTGTTCTGCTGAAATAGCTAAAATGCGTGTTTTATCCGTGATGATAATAAACCAATACTGATCATTCTTTTTCTGTGGATCAACTAAGAAAGGCTCTAGTAACTCTGTTTCTTCTGAAACTGTCAGTAACCCTTTACCCGTTTTATTTTTTGTTTCCATCTCATCATAAGAGAGAACAGAACCATAACCTTCTTTTGTTGCCAGTAAATATTCTTGCCCAGCACTGCCTGCTAACATGTATTTCACGCTGGCTTCAGGTGGGAAAGTTAATTTTCCTGTTAGTGGTTCCCCCTGACTTCTCCCTGAAGGCATATCATTCGGGCTTAACGTATAGCTTCGACCAGTAGAATCAAGGAACAGAACAGGTTGATTACTCATGCCTCGGACTGCACTGTGATAACTATCCCCGGCACGGTAACTCATACCACTAGGATCAATATCATGTCCTTTTGCATTACGTACCCAACCCATTTCAGACAGCACAATGGTCACAGGCTCTGATGGCAACATATCTTGTTCATTAACCACTTTCGCCTCTTCCTGAGGGCGAATAGGGGAACGTCTGTCATCACCAAATTCTTTCGCGTCTGCTTCAATCTCTTTTTTCAGTAGCGTATTTAAACGGCGTGGTGAACTTAATAATTTTTCAATACTGTCACGTTCTTTTTCAAGCTCATCACTTTCACCTTTTAGTTTCATCTCTTCAAGTTTGGCTAAATGACGTAAACGTAACTCTAAAATAGCTTCAGCTTGAATATCAGATAACTCAAAGCGGCGCATTAATTCTGCTTTTGGCTCATCTTCATGACGAATGATCTCAATCACTTCATCAATATTAAGATAAGCAATTAATAAACCTTTGAGAATTTCTAAGCGACGCAACACTTTTTCTAAGCGATGATTTAGACGATTTGTGACTGTTTGGCGACGATACACCAGCCATTCATTTAAAATCGTCAGTAATCCTTTTACTGCTGGACGGTTATCTAACCCAATCATATTCAGGTTAACGCGATAACTTTTCTCTAAATCGGTATTTACGAACAAGTAGTACATCACTTGCTCTAAATCAACACGATTACTACGAGGAACAATCACAAGTCTGGTTGGATTCTCGTGATCGGATTCATCACGCAAATCTTCAACTAAAGGCAGTTTTTTTGCTCGCATCAAGGCTGCAATTTGCTCAAGTACCTTGGCGCCAGAAACTTGATGAGGTAACGCTGTGATAACGGCGCATCCCTCTTCTTTTTGCCAAACAGCTCGCATTCTGACCGAACCGCGACCCGTTTTATAGATTTTTTTAATATCGTCTTGAGCCGTAATAATTTCAGCTTCAGTTGGATAATCAGGGCCTTGAACATATTGCATCACCTCAGATAATCCCGCATCAGGATTATCTAAAAGCATCACTAAGGCTTGTCCAATTTCACGTGCATTATGCGGTGGAATATCCGTTGCCATCCCAACCGCAATACCTGTTGTGCCATTAAGCACGATATTAGGTAAGCGGGCAGGCAACATTTTCGGCTCTTGCATTGTGCCATCAAAGTTAGGGATCCAATCTACCGTACCATGTCCTAATTCACTTAATAGAGTTTGTGAATATTTTGAAAGGCGGGATTCGGTATAACGCATTGCAGCGAAAGATTTCGGATCATCCGGCGCCCCCCAGTTACCCTGTCCGTCAATTAACGGATAACGATAAGAGAAAGGCTGAGCCATAAGTACCATGGCTTCATAACATGCACCATCACCATGTGGATGATATTTACCTAGCACGTCACCAACAGTACGGGCTGACTTTTTAAATTTAGCGTTATTACTTAAACCAAGCTCTGACATCGCATAAACGATGCGACGTTGCACAGGTTTTAGCCCATCTCCAATAAAAGGCAATGCACGATCCATAATGACGTACATGGAGTAGTTGAGATAGGCATTTTCTGTAAATAAGTGGAGCGCTTGGCGCTCTACACCATCATGAGTCAATTCACTCATTCAATTTTTTCCTCAGACTCTTGTGGTATCCATTACACTTCGATGTCAACTTCATCGCCTTTCTCTTGTAACCAATTTCGGCGATCTTCAGAGCGTTTCTTCGCTAACAACATATCCATCATGCCTAGGGTTTCTTGATAATTTTCATCATCAATTACCAATTGCACTAAACGGCGCGTATTAGGATCAAGCGTTGTTTCACGTAATTGAATTGGGTTCATCTCACCCAAACCTTTAAAGCGCTGTACGTTGGGCTTTCCTTTTTTACGGCTTAAACGTTGTAAAATGGCATTTTTTTCTGATTCATCAAGGGCATAATGAACTTCTTTACCTAAATCGATACGGTAAAGCGGTGGCATCGCCATATAAACGTGCCCTTGCTTAACAAGCGCAGGGAAATGGCGCACAAATAAAGCACACAGTAAGGTTGCGATATGTAAACCATCTGAGTCCGCATCCGCAAGGATACAAACTTTACCGTAACGTAATTGGCTTAAATCATCATTATCAGGATCCATACCAATCGCTACCGAAATATCATGGACTTCTTGTGACGCTAACACTTCATCTGAAGATACTTCCCATGTATTTAGAATTTTACCACGTAGTGGCATAATCGCTTGATACTCACGATCACGCGCTTGTTTCGCTGAGCCTCCTGCAGAGTCTCCTTCAACTAAAAACAGTTCGGTATACCGTAAATCTTGAGAAGTACAATCAGCCAATTTACCCGGCAATGCTGGCCCTGAAGTGAGTTTCTTTCTCACCACTTTTTTGGCAGCACGCATACGACGTTGAGCGCTACTAATTGCCATTTCAGCAAGTAATTCACCGACTTGAACATTCTGATTTAGCCATAAGCTAAAAGCATTTTTTACAGCATTTGCAACAAATGCACTGGTTTGTCTTGAGGAGAGTCGCTCTTTAGTTTGCCCTGCAAATTGAGGATCTTGCATTTTCACTGATAATACATAAGCACAACGCTCCCATGTATCATCGGCAGTTAGTTTAAGACCTCTTGGTAGTAAATTACGGAATTCACAAAATTCACGCATTGCATCTAACACACCTTGGCGTAAACCATTTACGTGTGTACCACCTTGAACTGTCGGAATTAAGTTAACATAGCTTTCAGTGAGTAGATCGCCACCTTCAGGCAGCCATAACATAGACCATTCAACCGCTTCGTTATCCCCTTCAAATTTTCCAGTAAAAGGCTCTTCAGGAAGGCGAATAAATTCAGCGACAGCTTCACTTAAATAATCGGTTAAGCCGTCAGCGTAGCACCAGTTTTCTTGTGTGTTATTCACTTTATCAACAAAAGAGACATTAACACCGGGACACAATACGGCTTTGGCTTTTAATACGTGAGATAAGCTTTTGGCGGAAAAGCGAGGAACATCAAAATAAGAGCCATCAGGCCAAAAATGCACACTTGTTCCAGTATCTCGCTTTGCACAAGTTCCAATTTCGTGTAACTCTTCGACTTTGTCGCCATTTTCAAAAGCAATTTGATAAATCTTACCATCACGACGAACGGTCACTTCAATACGCTTAGAAAGTGCGTTAACAACCGAGATCCCTACACCATGTAGCCCACCGGAAAATTGATAGTTTTTATTAGAGAATTTTCCTCCGGCGTGGAGGTGAGCAAGAATTAACTCGATAGCAGAGACCTTAAGTTCAGGATGAATATCGACAGGCATTCCTCGCCCATTGTCGATAACTTCGATAGATTGGTCTTCATATAAAATGACATCGACCTTCGATGCGTGTCCCGCAAGCGCCTCGTCCACGCTATTATCTATCACTTCCTGTGCCAAATGGTTCGGTCTAGTCGTATCAGTGTACATGCCAGGACGGCGACGTACTGGTTCTAGACCATTAAGAACCTCAATATCCTTTGCGTTATAACTTGATTGAGTCATTGTTTTAATCTGCGGTTCGCTGTTAGAAAATACTGTTTATAATAACAGGTGTTTGCGGCAATATGATATTAATTTTCGGGTAGATACATCAACCTACGTTTTACAGGTTAATTAACCGAAAGGCTAAATTATCTTTAAAAATTGAATAATTTTCGGAAAAAAACGTTCAAAACCCACAAATGCGTGATTTCCATCCGATTCTACGGTTTGCCTACACGCGCCAAGATATGAGACAGCTTGACGATAATCAAGTATTTCATCTCCGGTTTGTTGAAGCAACCAAATAAGTTCGGGTGATGTAATTACGGGAATACGTAAGGCAAGTAACTCATCCATATGATGAGGTTCTAATTTATACTTTTGATGTGTATAGGGATTTTCGTTTTCACCCAAGAAATTTTGTAAGAGATCAAAAGGACGAATAGCGGGATTAACAACAACAGCAGGTAAATTAAAACGCTGAGATAACCAGATCGATAAATAGCCACCTAATGATGAGCCAATTAATCCAAGCTTATCATTTGCACTTTCTTTGACTATTGTTTCAATTAATTGAGCCGCTTCTTTAGGATAAGGTGGCAATTGAGGCACTATTAATTCAATTTCAGGATGCGTTGCTTCTAACCATTGCCGAAAAGCTTGGGCTTTAGCGGATTTTGGTGAGCTATTAAAGCCATGTAAGTAAAGAATACGAGACATGACTTAATAGCCATCCGCATCAAGATCAGGACAGAATTCAGTGCCTGATAAACGATATACCTGTGTTTCAACTTTACCTTTTTCATCCGATGAAAGAGACATTTCTAAATAGCGCCAACCTGGAGAAACCGTATCCAAGGTAAAATTTGTGCAATGAGGGCGAAACTGAATACAAGTCGAAGGCGTTGCCAACATACGAATACCATTCCACATTTCATCCATTTCTTGATGAATATGACCACAAAGCATCATTTTCACCTGAGTATGGCCTTTTAAGCGCTCAGATAATTCTTGAGAGTTTCTTAAACTATGTTGATCTAACCATGTACATCCAGAAGGCATAGGATGATGATGTAACAAAATGATCGTATCCCTGTGTTTTTGGCTTTCAAGGCAACGTGTTAGCCAATCTAGCTGACAATCTGATAACTCACCATGAGGAACGCCTTGAATTTGGCTATCTAATAACAGCATTTGCCAACTATCACCAATCAACACTTGTTTTGCCGACAAAATACCTGCCTGATTTAAAGCATCAATCATCGCAGGTTGATAGTCATGATTACCTGGCAACCAAACACAAGGTGGTGTTAGTGTTGCAATACCATCAGCGAAATGCTGATAAGCTTCAAAGGTTTGATCTTGAACTAAATCACCTGTCGCAACAATCAAGTCCACCTCAAGCCCCTGCTCTCTAATTGCATTTAATACCGCATGGTAGCTACGATAGGTATTAATGCCCAGCAGAGTATCCTCCACATTAGCGAAGAGGTGGGTGTCTGTGATCTGTAATATTCTTACGGTGTTTTTGTGTTTCACCGATAATTCAAGCTGGCTTTCCAAAAGGTTTCCTTGTTTCACTCTCATTAGCCGTTATGTTAACGTATTTTCGTAGTAAAGATCTGCCAACCAATACACATTTCAAAAGATTAGTGAGAAATATTCTCGCTTTCAGTCACGTTTTTTTCACTTCATTTTACAATTTAATTCATTTGATATCGTATACTTAGAGATAGTTACTCTACTTGATAATATCGTTAAAAACACCCTTTAACCGTTTATTAATGCATTAAATTACTGACCAACGCTCTCTTAGTGCAATATGATGAAGTTGTAACCATTGCAGAGCAATAACAGATGCTGCATTATCAATAACGCCTTCTTCAACCCAACGATAGGCTTGTTCTCGGCTCACTACATGAACACGAATATCTTCGTTCTCACACGCTAACCCATGAATACCTTTTGCCGTTGTTGCATCAACTTCGCCAACATAGACATGCATTCTTTCACTGGTGCCACCAGGACTAGAAAGATAACTAATAATTGGCTCACATCGCCCAACAATAACGCCCGCTTCTTCTTGGGCTTCGCGCCTAACAACGTCTTCTGGGCTTTCCCCTTGTTCGACCATACCGGCAATCACTTCTAGCAACCAAGGTGTCTCACTGGTTTCATACGCAGGAATACGAATTTGCTCAATTAATACAACTTCATCACGTTTAGGATCATAAGCTAACAAAACCCCCGCATTGCCTCGCTCAAAGACTTCACGTTTAACTTCTTCACTCCATCCACCTTCAAAAAGGCGATGTTTAAAGCGGTACTCAGTCATACGGAAAAAGCCTTTATATAAATCTCTTTGAGAGAGCAATTTCACGTCTTCACGACCGTATAAAAATGGTATATTTTCCCTTTTCTTCATACAATGTTCCTTAAGTTACATTTAAGAGTCTTTTTATTGCTTACGTTTAATACAGATTTAAAGAAATTTGCCAACAATTCATGTAAAGTTAATCTAAAATAAAAGGATATGGCACAAATGGCTACCCCTACTTAGGGAAACAATCTGCTAGAATTATCCCCAATCAAGATTAACAGAGGCAACTCAGCGAAACTGTTGCAACAAGGAATTAAAATGAAAAAACTGCTCTCTCTTTTGGTCACGATGAGTTTGGCAGGATTCAGCACTGCAAGCCAGGCTGAGGATCTGCTTCAAGTTTATCAAAAAGCAAAGGACAGTAACCCTGAGTTACGCAAGTCATTAGCTGAAAGAAATCAAGCTTTTGAAAAAATTAATGAAGCTCGTGGCTCATTATTACCACAATTAGGATTAGGCGCATCCGCAGATTATAAAAGCGGCTACCGTGACGCAAGAGATACCGAATCCAATTCTATTGGTGCAAGTTTAACGCTAACTCAAAGTGTGTTTAACATGGCGTTATGGCGCCAATTAAACATTCAAGAAAAAACAGCGGGCATGAGTGATGTCACTTACCAAACAAGTCAGCAAAAGCTGATTTTAGACACTGCTACCGCTTACTTTGATGTTTTACGCGCTATTGATTCGTTATCATTTATTGAAGCGCAAAAAGAACAAGTTTACCGCCAGTTAGATCAAACAACTCAACGTTTTAACGTAGGTTTAGTCGCAATTACTGACGTACAAAATGCGCGAGCTAATTATGATAGCGTACTGGCACAAGAAGTGGCGGGTCGAAATCAATTAGATAACGCATTAGAGAAACTGCGCCAAGTTAGTGGTATCTATTATATTAATCTAGCATCACTGAACATCAGCCGTTTTTCAACAACTTCACCAGATTCTATTGAGAAACTGTTAAAAGATGCCGAAGAACGTAACTTAAGTTTATTGAGCGCACGTTTAGGTCAAGATTTAGCTCGCGAAAATATTCGTTTAGCGCAATCAGGTCACTTACCAACTGTAGACTTAAATGCATCAACTGGCGTATCAAATAGCCATAATCATGGTAGTGCATTACCACCAGCAGATGTTAGTAGCCGTAATAGTTACAGTGGTCAAAATAGCATTGGTTTGTCTGTTAGCATCCCTCTGTATACTGGTGGCAGAACAAGCTCACAAGTTGAACAAGCACAATATGGCTTTACAAGTGCAAGCGAACAATTAGAGTCGGTTTATCGCTCTATTGTCCAAATCGCGCGCTCTTCTTATAACAATATTTCTGCATCAATCAGTAGCATCAAAGCGTATCAACAAGTTGTTGTTTCTGCACAAAGTTCATTAGATGCAACTGAAGCGGGTTATCAAGTGGGTACTCGTACTATTGTTGATGTGTTGAATGCCACAACAACGCTTTATGATGCAAAACAGAAATTATCTAACGCACGTTATGACTATTTAATTAACCAATTAAATATTGAATACGCGCGTGGCACATTAAACGAGAATGACTTAATTCAGCTTAATAATGCACTAGGAGAAGAAGTTTCAACTTCACCAGATAACATTATTCGCCCGTTAACAAGCCCTGCTCTTAACGTTGCGCCTTGATCGTAAATTAAGAATTTAGTCACTTATAAAAAGCCGCTTTCAGCGATAAACTGATAAGCGGTTTTTTTTATGCTTTCTCTTCACATAAGATATTGTGTTATGAATTAAATTAAGATCTCAACAATATCTATATTCTTGTATTAACAAATACCTTAATTACAATTAGGTTAAAAAGAGAGGATTTACCTAATTTCATTACCCTTAACCTTATAAAGATCACAAATTTCTGGTTATCCCTGATGATTAGGCGTTTCTTATTTATTTTCTAGACTATTTAACCTATCCTAGCTTTTATTTTGAACGTTTTACCTTTTATGGATCTTATCAATATGCCAATGAAACGTACCAAATCGATTAATCGTGATGCTTTCCGTAAAGCATTTCGTCCTTATCGTCTGGCGCCTGTTGCAATCGCCATCACTGCTGTATTCGCGCTTTCAGGATGTGAAGAGAGCGACGAGACAGTTTCACTGTATATGAACGCACAAGAATGTGCTCAAGCGAATCCGTCACAAGCGGCACAGTGTGAAGACTCTTATCGCACTGCATTGCAAGAAGCGCAGCGTACAGCACCTAAATACGCCACATTAGAAGACTGCGTAGCTGAATTCGGTGATGCTCAATGTACTCAAACTGCGTCTATTGATGGACAGCCTGTTAGTACTGAAAATGCCAATAATTTAAACCCAGACAGCTCACAAATGGCACAAGCTAACTCAGGTGGTAGCTTCTTTATGCCATTAATGGCGGGCTATATGATGGGTCGTCTTATGGGTGGTGGCGCACCAGCACAACCACTGTTTAGCTCGCGTAATCCAACAAGCCCTGCAAACGGTAAATTTGTGGATGCAACAGGCCGTAACTATGGTCCTGCGGTTGGTGGTCGTCAAATGAACGTACCAAAAACAGCAATGACGCCAAAACCATCAACAACCTCAACGGTAACTCGAGGTGGCTTCGGTAATACAGTATCAAGACAAGCTGCGGCTCAGCGTACCAGTGCAACGAATAATAACCGTAGCTCAACCGGTTCATCTTCTTACCGTTCAGGTGGCTAATTAACACCATGAAACGCGAAAATATTATTGAACGCCCGGATTGGCGAGAAAAAGCAACGGAATTTGGCTTTAACTTTCATACCATGTATGGCGAGCCTTATTGGTCTGAAGATGCTTATTATCAATTCTCAATGGATGAAGTTGAAACTCTAGAAGAAACCACGGAAGAGCTTCATCAGATGTGCTTACAAGTCGCGGATAAAGTGGCGAACAGTGAAGAGTTGCTAACTCGTTTTCAAATCCCGCGTCACTGCTGGGATTTTGTGCGTGACTCTTGGAAATCATCGCAACCTTCACTCTATTCACGTCTTGATTTAGCCTATGACGGTAAAAGCCCAGCAAAACTGTTAGAAAATAATGCAGATACTCCAACCTCACTGTATGAATCTGCTTTTTTTCAATGGATCTGGCTTGAAGATCAAGTTAAGGCTGGCCGTTTACCGCAAAATGCAGATCAATTTAACAGTATTCAAGAAAAGTTAATTGATCGCTTTGCTGAGCTTCGTGATCAATACGGAATGCGTTATCTGCATATGTCTTGCTGCCAAGACACTGAAGAAGATCGCGGTACAGTTCAATATTTACAAGATTGTGCCGAAGAAGCCCAAGTAACAACTGATTTTGTCTTTATTGAAGATCTGGGTTTAGGTGAGCGTGGTGAATTAACTGATCTGCAAGATCAGATAATCAGCAACATGTTTAAGCTTTACCCTTGGGAATTTATGTTCCGTGAAGACTTCTCAACTAAACTGGCTGATGCTGGTATTCGTTGGTTAGAACCTTCTTGGAAGAGCATTATCTCAAATAAAGCATTATTACCAATGCTTTGGGAAATGTTCCCTAATCACCCTAATCTGCTACCTGCTTATTTCTATGAAGGTAAAGCGCCTGATTCATTATCACGTTATGTTATCAAGCCACTGTTTTCACGCGAAGGTGCAAATATTCGTATTGTTGAAAACGGCAAGGATATTGCTGTCGCAGATGGCCCTTACGGTGAAGAAGGCTTTATTGTTCAAGATTTCCATCCACTGCCAAAATTTGGTGATAGTTATACATTAATTGGTAGCTGGCTGGTTAACGATCAATCCGCAGGTATTTGCATTAGAGAAGATAGAGAGCTTATCACGCAAGATCTCTCACGCTTCTATCCACATATTATTTTAGATTGATAGAAATCTTAAAATTATATTGAGCACCTTATTGCTTGTTAGCGGTAAGGTGTTTTTTTATTCAAAATAGCTTTCTATTTTGATGATTTCAATATAAGACTATATTCCAGAGATGATCATATCCATAGCAGACACTATTGCTGTATGGATCTCAGGCCTAACACACACAATATAAACAAAATGTTAAGTATATTAATTATATCTATATAGAAAATTAGAAAGGTCAATAACGAGGGAAATATAATGAGTCGATACATTATATTTAATTTAAAAAAAGCCAAATTCCATAAAATGAATTTGGCCTTTTATTTATATCAATAGGTTTTATTGGATGGTTTTATCCAATTTGAAACGTCATCATACTTAGTGATTTATTCACAATATCATTATTCAGCACTGTTGCCTTTTCACCCGCTTGTTTTAAACCTAATAGATACAAAACAGGCAAAAAATGATCGGGAGTGGGATGTGACAATCTCCCTTCTTCTGTTGATAAAATCGTAAATAACGCTTCTGGTACCTTATCGCTTTGTAAACTATTTTCGACTGTCTCATTAAAAGCCAATGCCCAAGGATAAGGTGTCGCATCGCTATTTTGCCAGTCCATCATTCTTAAATTGTGAACGATATTACCGCTACCAATAATTAAGACGCCTTCTTTACGTAATTCAACCAGCTTTTGCCCTAATTCATAATGCCATTGCGCTGATTGGTGTGCATCAATACTTAATTGAACAACAGGAATATTCGCGTTGGGATACATTTTTTCGAGTATCCCCCAACTTCCATGATCTAATCCCCATTGATCCATATCGAGTTTTAATTTAATCGGATCAATAAGATCTTCAATCAGCGCAGCTAAACCTATCGAACCTCGTGCTGGATATTCTATTGCATATAATTCTGCAGGAAATCCATAAAAATCATGAATTGTCTTTGGTTGCGACATTGCCGTTACATAAGTTCCATCGGTATACCAATGGGCAGAAATCACTAAAATCGCTTTAGGTTGAGGAAGTGTTTCCCCTAATTTTGACCAGAGGCGAGTATATGTATTGTCTTCTAATACATTCATTGGGCTACCATGCCCAATAAACAGCGCTGGCATCATTTTTGTGTCCATAATCACCTCTTATGGCTTGTGATCTTATGGCGTTAGCATAGCGCCTTCTTACTTGAAATATAGTCAAAGAAGTATGAAATAGTTATTCAAAAAATATGAAAAAAGCCACCTAAGTTTCCTTAAGTGGCTTGAATAAGTGTGTGTGTGTTTTCAGTGTCGGTTATAACATGTTAATTTCAGCCAGCTTTTTTCTCCTCACGAAGACGATAAGCCACTAAATCTTCAATAGTTAACACAGGCATATTGTGCTTTTTAGCAAAAGTAATCACTTCAGGTGCTCTTGCCATTGTGCCATCGTCATTGGTTAATTCGCATAACACTGCAACTGGTTTAAAACCAGCTAATGTTGCTAAATCAATTGACGCTTCTGTGTGTCCTCCACGAGTCAATACACCACCAGGTTGGCCTCGTAATGGGAATACATGGCCTGGACGATTTAAATCACTTGGTTTTGCATTGTCAGCAGCAGCTGCACGTACTGTGGTTAAACGATCAGATGCTGAAACACCTGTTGTTACACCTTGTGCCGCTTCAATCGTTACTGTAAATGCTGTATGGAAATGACTAGTGTTATTTTCCACCATCATAGGCAAATCAAGTTGCTGGCGACGTTCTTCTGTAATGCATAAACACACAATGCCACTACCATGACGAATAGACATCGCCATTTGTTCTGTGGTCATCGTTTCTGCTGCGAAAATCATATCGCCTTCATTTTCGCGGTTCTCGTCGTCGAGCACCATCACGCCTTTACCAGCACGAAGGGCTTCAAGAGCAAGTTCAACACGCTCAAATGGATTACCGAATTCGGAAAGTAGCGTCTGATTCATGGTAAAAAAACCTCAATAATTAATGAAAGTTACCAGAACCAGGGCAGTCTTAGGAGTGGATCTCTGCTTAATAAAAAACATAAGCAGAAACAACAGGAATGGATACAATGATCCTACTGATGCTATTTTATTCTCTCCCATCCAGACTTTAACTGTCGGCTCCAGAATCACACTGGATCTGCTGACCTTTGCATTACAATGGCAACACAAAGCGCTCGCGGGCTTTACTTGGATCTTCAAGTATCTACCGCCGGTGGGGACTTTCACCCCGCCCTGAGATTAACGAAGAAACTATACGCTTTAAAATTATAAGAGGCAATCATCAATCCGTGACAATACTTGTTTAATCACATAATCACTTTATGACATACGGTTATTTAACGATTTATAATAAAAAAGTAACAATAATCCTGATATCTAGTTTTATTCCCTCAGCCCTCATATTACACTTAGCCTCAGCTTTCTATTTTATTTGTGAGGACTTCCCATGTTGGACCCGAAAAAACTTGAACAAGTCGCGCGCCAAATCCAAAACGTTCTGCCACAAGGCATCAAAGATTTTGGTGATGATATTGATAAAAAAATCCGCACTGTTCTGCAATCTCAATTAAACAAGTTGGATTTAGTTAATCGCGAAGAGTTTGATGTACAGACTCAAGTCTTATTACGCACTCGTGAAAAACTAACACGCTTAGAACACCGTTTAAATGAGCTAGAAGCTGGTCTGATTGCAAAACCTCAAGCTGAAGTTATCCAAGTTGAAGACGTTGAAATTACAGTAGAAACTCAAGCAGAAAATAAAGCTTAATCTATTTACTTTATTAGTTATTCTCTTTATTAATAAAGCAAAAACCCTGTATCTTACCCAGACACAGGGTTATTTTTTATGTGCTCTATAAATCAATTACTCACTATTTTAGCTCTGGCCAATAGTCTTCATTCGCTTCAATTAAATCATCTAAAATTGCTTTTGCAACGGTCGCACTTGGCACAGTTTTAGACATCGTTATGGCTTGCCACAGTTTCAAATAGGATTTTTCAATCCAGGCTTCTACCACTAATTTTTCAACGGCAACCTGCTGACTCATCATCCCTTTTTGAAATAATGGAATTTTGCCCATGACTAAAGGCTCTGGTCCATGACTTCCGACAATACAGGGGATCTCCACCATTGCTTCAGGATCAAAATTAATAATTGATCCGTTGTTAGGAACGATCAGCAACATTCTTTCTTGGGTATTAAACGCGATAGCCGTTGCAAGATCGACAATGTAAGAAGCATGTTCATCTATTTCAAGATGACCTGCTGATGATTTACCCGCGGCTGTAATGGCTCGACAAGCGTTGAAAACGTTCTTTTCTCTGTGCTCCATCACTTCATTAGCACGCGTATGATGAGGATCAGAATGCGCAACAACATAATCAGGGAACAAATAATACTTCAAATAAGTATTTGGCATAGTTGCTGGATCTAACGCCCAAACATCTTTTGCCTTACCAAAGGTATCGTTCCAACTTGCTTCAACTGGCTCTCCTGCTACTTTAGGAATATACCCATGCTCAGCAACATGTTTACGAATAATAGGCAGTAAATCATTACCTTGTAAATCTTCAACTTGCGTCCACCAGCCAAAGTGATTTAAGCCGTAATAGCGGACACGCATCTCCTTACGTGATTTTAACCCTGCAATTTGCGCCATACGTGACTCAATACCAATTGGCATATCACAAATATTTAAGATTTTTGCATTCGGCTTTAAGCGGCGAGTAGCTTCGGCGACAATGGCTGCTGGGTTAGAATAATTTAACATCCATGCATTAGGTGAATATTTTTCCATATATTCAACCAATTCTAATACGCCCCCAATAGAACGCATACCATAAGCAATACCACCAGGCCCACAGGTTTCTTGCCCTAATACGCCGTGGCGTAAAGGAATTTTTTCATCTTTTTCACGCATTGGATATTTACCAACACGAATATGAGCCATAACAAAATCAACATCCGTGAAGGCAGTTTTAGGATCTGTGGTATAGCAAAATTCAATTTCAGGTGCTTTTTCAGTAAGAATTATTTCACAAGCTTTAGCAATGGTTTCTTGCCTCTCGGCATCATTGTCATAAAATTTGATGGCTCTTAATGGAAAACGTTTTAAATTTTCCAGTAGCATCAAAATAATACCGGGTGTAAATGTACTACCGCCACCTGCAATTACGACTGAGAACTTCTTCATTATATAGCCTCCGACAAGGTGATTTTTTGTGGATCTTCTTTCATAAGTTGTTCAATTTTGTCTCTCACTTGAGAAACGTGTAGCCCGATAATGATTTGCAATGCATGGCCTTTACGCACTACACCATGTACACCGAGCCCTTTAAAATAGGCATCTGTTTCAATTACTTCGTTATCAATCACTTCAATACGTAAACGTGTTGCGCAGTTATTTAAAGATTTGATATTTGCCCCTCCTCCTAAGCCTTCAAGAATGCCTTTAGGGAGTGCGAGTTTGCGATCTTCTTTTGCTGTTTTTGAACTATCCGAAACCTGTGATTTTTTATTTTTATAATCTTGTTTGCTATAGAGCTTGATCTCTTCATCATCTTCTTCACGACCTGGTGTTTTTAAATTAAGTTTGATAATTAATGTTCTAAACACCACAAACCAAATCATTGTAAAAATCAGACCTATAACTATTTGCGTAATAATCATCCCGTAATGGTTATGAAACATTGGGATCCAATTCATAGGTAGGAAATTATCGATGATCCCTCCGCCCATATTTCCGACAACTCCAAAGTGATAAAGCGTTGTCGCTAATGTGGCGGCTAACACGGCATGAATGGCAAACAATAGCGGAGAGATAAATAAGAATGTGAACTCTAAAGGTTCTGTTATTCCCACAAATACAGCGGTCAATGCAGAGGGTATAAGTAAACCTGCAATTTTGGCTCTATTTTTAGGTGCAGCAGTAAAATAGAGAGCAAGTGCTATACCAATAGAACCAAAGACTTTGCTATTACCATGTAGTGCAAAGCCACCTTCTGGAAATAACGTTTTTAAAGATTCAGTGCTTTGACTGAAATATTGCATATTTTGGGCCCAATCAACTTGAATTCCATGTTCAGTGACTGCTGGGCCAAAAATAAATGGGCCATAAATAAAGTGATGTAAGCCAGTAGGAATTAAAATACGTTCAAGAAAGGTATATATCCAAACACCTAAAGAGCCAGATTCAACCATAAATACTTGCAAAGATTGAATACCAATTTGCACTTTTGGCCAGAAAAATAATGTTATCCACGCTAACGGTAACATAACAAAGAAACTAATTAATACAACATACGAAGTTCCTTGAAATATACCTAAAAAGACAGGGAGCTGTTTATCAAAATAACGATTATGAATACCTGTAACTATACCCGCAATAATAATCGCCCCAATAATACTGGTATCTAATGTTTTAATTCCAGCTATCATTGTTAAGCCACTATTCCCGCCAATTTCATTTGTAAAATCTACGCCGAAATAACTTCCCCAAACTATTCCCATTGCATTAATAAAATAATTCCAAGTGAGAAAACTCACCATTACAGCAAGGCAAGCTCTTGCTTGTGCAGTTTTAGCTAAACCGATTGGTAAGCCAATTGCAAAAATAAGAGGCATATTACGAAAAACAGTCCATCCCCCCTCTTCAATAATATGAACAATTTGGGCAAATAAACTATCGGGTCTTAATAAATCTTCACTAATAAATAATGGATTCTGTAATAAAATGGCAATGCCTACAACAATACCTGCAAATGGAAATAGTAGGACAGGAGTAAACATGGCTCCACCAAATCGTTGTATTTGACTGAGCATAAAAATATCCTCTTATTTACTGCTACTGAAACGATATGCTATTTAATTCATTCTTTTTCTGTAAATTCAGATTAGATTCTTTTCTCTTTATTCTCTCATCTGAAATGAGTTATTCGTGATCTGATTCATACTAATCTTTCAGGCAAAGTGATCTCACTTTTAGTCAAAAAGCAGATCACTTTTTATTTTTTGATAACGTGCACATTTCAGAGGTATAAATGATTATCTTATATATCAAAAAATTATATTCAGATAGATTAAATAAAGAGAGCCGATTTTAAGAATAAAAAGAGGTATAAAAGTGATCTACAAAGACATTGTAAAAAGCCTAAGAATTCAAATAAATTCGGCTGGATACCAAATTGGTGACCCTTTACCAGCAGAAAAATCATTAGCACAACAATACAACGTATCAAGAATGACAATACGTAAAGCAGTGGATTTATTAGTGAACGCAGGATTATTAGAACGAAAACATGGTTCTGGTACTTATATTAAAGAAAAAGATGTTCATCATGAAAATGCTAGCCTAAAAGGTTTTGTCGAACTAATGGCAAATACTGGTCACAATGTAAAAAGTGAAGTCATAGAGTTTTGTGTTATTCCCTGCCCTTTATCTATCGCCAGTAAATTACGTATCAACTCAAATGAACGTATTTTTTATTCAAGGCGAATACGTTACGTCGATAATAAACCGCTTATTGTTGAAGACAGTTACATGCCTGTTAAATATTTTCATAATTTAACCTTAACCCATTTAGAAGGTTCTAAATTTGATTTTATTGAAAATATTTGTCAAATAAAAATATCAGGAAGTTATGAAACTTTTCACCCTATTATGCCTGATAGCAATATTTGTCAATTATTAAAAATAGAAACTAACATTCCAATATTAAGACTCAGCACATTATCATATAGCACTCAGGGCGATTATATTAACTATTCAATTATGTATAGAAACACTCTAGATTATATTGTTGAGTATCATTTAAAAAGAGAACAATAACCATTAATAAAAGTATCATTAAAAATTTATAATAGTTGGATCCTTTATTATAAAAAAAGCACTCCAAAGAGTGCTTTTCGTCGTTAATTTATGCCATTATTTCTTTTTAATCGCATTAATAATATTCGTTGTAGAAATGCCATCTTCAAAATTCAGCACTTTTACTTCACCGCCTGCAGCCCAAACTTCTTTACTACCCGCGATATCTTCAGGTTTATAATCCCCACCTTTGACTAAAATATCTGGTAAGACAGAAGCAATTAAGCGCTGTGGTGTATCTTCCTCAAACGCAACAACCCAGTCTACTGCACCTAAGGCTCCAAGCACTGTCATACGCTGCTCTAATGGGTTAACAGGACGTGTTTCACCTTTTAATCGCTTAGTCGATGCATCACTATTTACAGCAACAATAAGGCGGTCACCTAATTTACGTGCATTTGCTAAATAACTGACATGGCCTGCGTGAAGAATATCAAAACATCCATTAGTCATCACAATGCGCTCACCGCGCTGACGTGCTAATTCAACTGCCTGTTTTAATTGTTCTTCTTCCATTATACCAAAACCGTTGTCGGCACGACCACGAATGGCATTTTCCAGTTCAATAGGTGATACTGTCGATGTTCCTAATTTACCCACCACAACACCCGCAGCAGCATTTGCAAGGAAACAGGCTTCACTTAAAGGTTTACCTGCAGCTAAAGAGGTTGCTAATACACCTATTACAGTGTCGCCCGCACCAGTAACATCATAAACTTCTTGGGCTTGTGTTGGTAAGTGTAATGGCGCTTCATTCGCTCGAATAAGGCTCATTCCACGTTCAGAACGTGTGATCAGTAAAGCATCAAGCTCTAAATCTCGAACTAATTGAGTACCTTTTTCCACTAGCTCATCATCGTTTTTACAAACGCCGACAACTTGTTCAAATTCTGACATATTTGGCGTTAATAACGTTGCGCCACGATAACGCTCAAAATCACACCCTTTAGGATCGATTAATACTGGAACACCCGCTTTCTTTGCAAGTTGGATCATTTCTTGAACATGAGAAAGTGCGCCTTTCGCGTAATCTGATAAAATCAGTGCGCCAATAGAAGGCAAGGCTTGTTGAATTCGTTCATAGATAGGTTGAGGGTCAACATTGCTAAACCCTTCTTCAAAATCAAGACGGATTAATTGTTGATTACGTGAAAGCACTCGTAATTTTGTAATGGTTGGATGTGTCGCAACAGAGACAAAATCACAGCGTACATTGACCTGATTTAATGTATTACTCAATGCTTTGGCGGCTTCATCAATACCCGTTAAACCCACTAAACGTGAATTAGCACCAAGTGAAGCAATATTCATTGCCACGTTTGCCGCACCACCGGGGCGCTCTTCTGTGGTATCTACTTTGACCACTGGCACTGGGGCTTCTGGTGAAATACGGCTTGTGGGGCCATACCAATAGCGGTCTAACATGACGTCACCGACAACCAGTACATTGGCCTTATTAAAATCCGGCAGCGTTACTTTCATCCCATACTCCACATTTATTTTCAAAATAAGCCGAAATAATACCATAACTTGTTAAGCAAAAAGAGACACTCATAAGCGTTCCCGCTAACAAACCCTTATTCTTGCTCACCAAGCCACTTTTGCTTGCTTTTTAATACGTGTTCTCGCTCTACAATAAAACAATTGTTATCGACAATCGCAGGTAACGCTTGTAGCGCAAGATGGTGTAATTCATTACGTAATGTGACATAAGCATGTGTCAAAGCCTGAGCTTCTTCTTCATCCATCACTTGATATTTTGCCATTAACTCAAAAATACGCACATTATCAGACCAACGTGTTAATGCAGGATATTGATGAGAAAAACGCAATACCAAATATTGAGCGATAAATTCAATATCGGTAATACCGCCTGATGAGGTTTTTAAATCAAACTTGTCTGCTTGTGTTGGTGCAAGATGTTGCACCATTTTTTGGCGCATTTCGCGCACTTCATGTTGTAATACATTAGCATCACGAGAAAGGCATAGCGTTTCATGACGAATACGTGAAAACATCTGTTGTAATTCATCATCACCGTAAATCATTCTGGCACGAATTAGCGCTTGATGTTCCCAAGTCCAAGCCTCATTTTTCTGATATTCATCAAATGCTTGAATAGTACTAACCAACATACCGGATTCACCTGAAGGGCGTAAACGCGCATCAACTTCATACAAGACGCCAGAGGAGGTTCGTGTACTAAATAAATGGATAATGCGTTGAGCTAGGCGCAAATAAAACTGACGAGCATCAATCTGTTTTGCTCCAGTTGTCACGATATTCATTGGACAGTCTAATAAAAATACCAAGTCTAAATCTGAGCTATAGCCTAATTCCCATCCCCCTAATTTGCCGTACCCAATCACCGAAAAACCTAGCCCATCACGATTGGCTAAATGTTCAGGCTCACCATAACGCTTCACCATATATGACCAAGCTTGATGAACAACAGCATGAATGATGGCTTCCGCTAGATATGTTAAGTGATCGCTAACTTTCATCACGGGTAATACACCCGTGATGTCTTCCGCAGCAATGCGCAACAGTTGAGCTTGTTTAAATTGGCGCAGTGCTTCTAGTCGTTGTTCTTCATCTTCTTCTGGTACACGTAATAAATATTGACGTAATTCATCACGATACGCATCTAAAGGTAGTGGCTGATAGAGTGAATTAGGATCAAGTAATTCATCTAACAGTAAAGGATGAAGTGCCAACTGTTCTGCTATCATCGGAGATGCTGCACATAATCGTATAACATGAGTGAGAACTTCATCAGACTCTTGCATCAACTCTAAATAGGTTGTACGACTCACAATACTTAATAGTAACGGGGTAACTCGTTGTAACGTAACTAACGTTTGAGGTTGTTGGCAAATCTTAGCCAGTAATTTTGGCATTAATGTATCAAGAACATCTCGCCCTCTCGGCCCTATCGTTCGCTTACCAATATCTTGGCGAAATATCTGTAACGTCTGATTAATCGCATTCAGTGACTCAACCGTAAGTGATTGATGAAGTAATGACGACGTTTCAGGCAAACGCCCAAGTAACCAGAGACGTTTAAACTCAGAGATATCCTCTTCTTCATCATTTTCATCTTCTTCACCAATCAATTGCGTGAAAATAACAGAAACAGCCTGCATTTTGTGGCTAATTTCTTGATAAAGCGTTTCCCAATTATCATATCCCATTGCAAAAGTGAGCCGCGCTTTATCCTCTTCATTATCTGGTAAGGTTTGCGTCTGCTGATCACCAATGGATTGTAATAAGTTTTCTAATCGACGAAGAAAGAGATAGCTTTCAGCTAATTGTGCTGTTTCTTTTTCTGTTAATAATTCAAGCGTTGTGATCGCCTTTAATACTGTTAATAGTGAGTTACTCTGTAGATCAGGCTCTCTGCCACCGCGAATTAACTGAAAAACTTGTGTAATAAATTCAATTTCACGAATGCCACCTGCACCGAGTTTTATGTTATCAATCATGCCACGGCGACGTACTTCACGACTTATCATGGATTTCATATTTCGTAGCGATTGAATAACACTGAAATCAATATAGCGGCGATAAACAAAAGGACGTAGCATTTGACGTAAAACTTGGCAATACGCTTTCTTTTCTGCCCCTAATACGCGCGCTTTGATCATTGCATAGCGCTCCCAGTCTCGCCCTTGCTCTTGGTAATAATCTTCAAGCGCTGCAAAACTCATTACCAAAGGCCCACTTTCGCCAAATGGACGCAATCGCATATCAACACGATAGACGAAGCCATCAATAGTGTGTTGATCCAGTACTTTAATCAGCTTTTGGCCTAATCGTGTAAAAAACTGAGCATTATCAAGCTCTCGACGTCCACCTTGGGTAAATCCATTTTCAGGATAAGCAAAAATTAAGTCGATATCAGAAGAAAAATTAAGTTCAAATCCACCTAATTTCCCCATACCTAAGATCAGAAATGGTTGAGGTTTACCTTCACTATCACAAGGTGTTCCCCATTGTTGGCAACATTGCTGATAAAGCGTGTCTCTTGCGACACAAATTAGGGTTTCAGCCAGTACACTTAAATGTTTTAGCGCACAAGGGATATCGCCTAATTGGAAAAATTGTAACCATGCAATGCGCACTAATTGTTGATGGCGAAATTGACGTAAGATCCGCATAACATCATCTTCATTATTAACATTGGCTAACATTGCTGTTAGTTGAGTTTCATAACTCTGCCATTCGATACCTGTGGGTGGATTCTGCCTGATATCAGTCAACCATTGAGGATTAACTCGAAAATGCTCGGTGGCAAAGGGACTAAATGCAAGAAATTGTTGTTCTTGTTCACTAAAAGGTGCCAGCGCATTAAGTTGAGAAGAAAAACCACACTGTGCTTTATCCCACAATGATTGAAGTACACTGATAACAGACATAAATAGACTCTCACGTTGTCAGGAAATTAAGCAATAGACAGTAACCACGACGTAGAAGATAACTTAAAGTTCAGCCATAAAACGTGATAATAGTCGGTTGCGGTTGTAAATGTTAACGGTGAAATTGCATTGAGTGACTGTTGCATAAATTCAGGCAGATCAGATTGTTTTTTGCACCAATCTGAAAATAACGCCAACATTGCTGGCATAGTAATTGTCGGAGGTGTTGGATTAGCAAAAATAGCTTCTTCTAATGCCTGTATTGCACTTAACCATTTTGTAAGTTGTTGTGCCGTTGTATCACTAGGAGACAGATTCACGACACTCAACGATAACGCAGGTTTATCTTTTGCCAGATAATAACCTCGAGCTGCTTTACTGCGAGAGGCAAGACGTAATCCACCTTTTTCACCTAAATACGTCGCTAATGCAATAACGTCTGACACCTTACCTTTTTTAAGTTCTAGCTCAAACTCTTCAATCGGTAATTCATATTGCTCAGTACGAATAGCGCCTTGATCTAAAACCACTTCTATTTGACTATCTTGATACTCAACAAGCCAGACTTCACGATAAAAATCCGTATGAAATAACACATTAAGCTGGGATTCTAATAAAGCTAGATCCGTTTTTTCTGGCCAGATTTCTGCGGGAAAGCGAGCTAAATCTAATTTAGGTTGTGTTAACTCAACATTATATTCTGGACGTTGATGCAAACCTGCAACAACTTTGCCGGCTGTTTTAATTGTCATTTCATAACTGTCATCAACACCACGAATACGCAGCCCCATATCCCAACGACGAATTTGATTATCTGTCGTCTCAAAGTAAAGATTAGTCAGCTTTTTGGGTGCAGAGTGCTGATGTGGTAGAGTCAGAATGCGCTGAATAATATGAGGAATAGCGGCAGGTATGGCACTCATTTTGAGTTCGGTTTCTAATTGGCTCATTCTATTTCCCTTAAGTAAATCAATTGATTAGTAAAATATTTGACGCATTTTCATTTAGCAAGTGATAGCCTAATAACAATAATGAATAAAAGGCAGATTACCCCTATATTCTACCAGTTAAGACTGTTCTCATTCTGGTTTACTATTTGCTTACGCAAACTTTACTCTTTAGTATCAGTAAAAATATTCTCTTGTATAGATAAAAAAGTTGAAAACATAATGCGAAAATTACCCTTACTTTTTATTTCCTTACTTAGCTTAGGTGTTTCTCTGAGCTCACACGCAGAAACTCGCTATGTTTCCGATGAATTATCCACTTATGTGCATAGTGGACCAGGAAATCAGTACCGAATTGTTGGCTCTTTAAATTCAGGTTCAACAGTGACCGTACTTTCTCGCAATGCGGCAACAGGTTATGTACAAATTAAAGATGATAAAGATCGTACTGTCTGGTTGCCAGAAAACCAACTAAGCGCCCAACCAAGTATGCGTACTCGTATTCCTGCTATGGAAAAAGAGATCCAAACACTACGCGATAAACTAGCGAATATCGACCAAAGCTGGAATCAACGTACTATAGATATGCAAAATAAAGTCTCAAACAGCGATGACATAATCAACGGTTTGAAAAAAGAAAATGAGCAGATGAGAACAAAACTCGCGGTTGCTGAGAAAAAACTCGATTTTGCTAATCAACAGTTAGATGATCGACAACGTGACATCATCTTACAGTGGTTTATGTATGGTGGTGGTGTTGCTGGTGCGGGTCTTATTTTTGGTCTGATCCTTCCGCATATCATTCCTCGTCGCCGTAAACGCAACGATCGTTGGATGAACTAATATTCAGCCAAAAGGAATCATGATCCCGTGAAAATATACCTTGTTGGTGGCGCTGTGCGTGACCAATTATTACAGATACCTGTAAAAGACAGAGATTGGGTTGTTGTTGGCGCAACACCCGATGAACTGTTACAACAAGGCTATCAACAAGTTGGCAAAGATTTTCCCGTTTTTCTTCATCCTGATACACATGAAGAATATGCCCTTGCGCGTACGGAAAGAAAATCGGGTTCTGGCTACACGGGATTTACCTGCTACGCCGCACAGGATGTTACCTTAGAAGATGATTTAGCCCGTCGAGATCTCACCATAAACGCTATTGCTTATTCTGCTAATAGCGAATATATCGATCCTTACCACGGCATAGATGACATCAATGCAAGATTACTTCGCCATGTCTCTGACGCATTTTCAGAAGATCCCTTAAGAGTTTTACGTGTTGCACGATTTGCGGCTCGATTTGCGCCTTTAGGTTTTAGCGTAGCACCAGAAACACTACAGTTAATGAAAGTAATGGCGCAAAGTGGCGAACTAAACGCACTAACGGCAGAACGTGTTTGGAAAGAGACTGAAAAAGCCCTTGAGAGCCATGCTCCTCAGGTTTACTTTGAAGTTTTACGCCAGTGCGGTGCTTTAAAGGTTCTTTTTCCCGAAATTGATGCCTTATTTGGCGTACCAGCCCCTGAAAAATGGCATCCTGAAATTGATACAGGCGTTCACACCATGATGGTGCTTAATATCGCCAGTCAATTAACAGATGATATTGCTGTGCGTTTTAGTGCCTTATGTCATGATCTAGGAAAAGGAACAACTCCACCTGAAAAATGGCCTCATCATCATGGGCATGGCCCTGCTGGCATACCTTTAGTTGAAGCATTGTGTCAACGATATCGTATTCCAAATCACATTCGTGATTTAGCTCGCTTAACGGCAAGATTTCACGATCATATCCATCGTATTGATAGAATGCGCCCTTCTAAAATTATCCGCTTATTTGATGCCATTGATGCATGGCGAAAACCTGAACGTGTTGAACAATTAGCGATGGTCAGTGAAGCGGATGCTAGAGGACGTCTAGGGTTAGAAAACCTAGCTTATCCACAACGTTCTTTTCTTTGCCAAGCTTTTGCTATAGCAAATAATGTGGATATAAAGCCAATCATTGAAAGCGGATTAAAGGGCAGCGCAATACGAGAAGCATTAACAAAACAACGAGAAGTCGCGATTATAAAATGGAAATCGCGACTTAATCAGGATAACGAATAATTAAGCTTTACGCTCAATAATCACACCCACACTCGTCGCTTGTGCTACCGCGCCTGGTTTAGCTAATTTTATTTTTACTCTAGGTACAGCAAATTGCGTTATCAAAAGCTGTGCCACTTCTTCTGCGACACGTTCAACCAGCTCAAAACGTCGCGTCTCAACATAATCAATAATTGCACTACTTACACTTGCATAGTCTAAACAATCAGCAACATCATCGGTTTGGGATGCGCGTTTGTTATCCCATTCCATTTCGATATCGAACACTAATTTTTGTTTTATGTTTTTTTCCCAATCATAAACACCGATTGTGGTTATTACTGATAATTGCTCAATAAATACGATATCCATCACGTCATCTCTTATTTTTTCTGCTCATCGGATACCACTTCCGATGAAATATGCGTATTATCCATACATGCCTAACGAACTTACATAAACATTGGAGAATACAAATGAGTGCTAACGCACTTGGAATGATCATCTTCGCCTACTTGTGCGGCTCAATCTCCAGCGCGATATTGATTTGCCGATTGGCAAGATTACCTGATCCAAGAAAATCCGGCTCTGGCAATCCCGGAGCGACCAACGTCCTACGTATTGGTGGAAAAGCGGCCGCTGCGGCAGTTCTTATCTGTGACGTCCTAAAAGGGATGATCCCTGTTTGGCTCGCCTATTACTTAAATGTGCCTCCTTTTTACCTTGGCATTGTTGCCATTGCGGCTTGCCTTGGGCATATCTACCCGGTTTTCTTCCACTTTAAGGGCGGAAAAGGGGTTGCAACAGCCTTTGGTGCTATCGCCGCTATTGGTTGGGATTTAAGTGGTCTTATTGCTGGAACTTGGTTACTCACCGTATTACTCAGTGGCTATTCATCACTTGGCGCCATCATCAGCGCATTGCTAGCCCCTTTTTATGTATGGTGGTTTAAGCCAGAATTCACTTATCCTGTTGCTTTACTATCATGTCTGGTACTTTACCGTCATCATGACAATATTCAACGTTTATGGCGAGGTCAAGAGAGCCGGATCTGGCATAAGTTAAAGAAGAAAACTGAAAAAACAGAAAAAGAAATTATTCAAGAAGCGAAAGAGCAAGAAAAAGAAGACTAATTTCACTCAGTTTTAAAGATAAATGACACAAAAAAGCCACTTCAACAGTGGCTTTTCTTTTACTGATACGTTATTTATTTTCCAGTGCAGGCAATTCTGCCAATGGCCAGCGTGGTCTTACAGTCACACTTAATGGGCCTTCTGTACCACCTTTAAAACGGATCATACCTGCTAATGCGATCATCGCGCCATTATCGGTACATAATTCGGGGCGAGCATAGAAAACCTCACCACCTAATTGTTTCATAACCGCTTCCATTTTGGCTCGTAATGTACGATTTGCACTCACGCCACCGGCCATCACTAAACGTTTAAAGCCCGTCTGTTCTAAAGCTCTACGACATTTTATCGCCAAAGTATCAACAACAGCATCCTCAAAAGCACGAGCGATATCTGCGCGAGTTTGGTCTGAATCATCATTTTGACGAATAGTATTAGCTGCAAAGGTTTTCAAGCCTGAAAAACTAAAATCAAGCCCTGGCCGGTCTGTCATTGGGCGAGGGAAAACAAATCGCCCTTCTGTACCTTGTTGCGCCATTTTTGATAATACAGGTCCCCCCGGGTAATCTAACCCCAGTAACTTAGCCGTTTTATCAAAGGCTTCACCCGCAGCATCATCAATAGATTCACCTAATAAGGAGTATTCACCAATTCCTGTCACACTAATTAATTGTGTATGACCACCTGAAACCAGTAGGGCAACAAAAGGAAATTCAGGCGTTTTTTCTTCAAGCATTGGTGCTAATAAATGGCCTTCCATATGATGAACTGGAATAGCAGGAACATCCCACGCAAAAGCGAGTGAGCGTCCGATAGTCGCTCCCACCAATAATGCACCAACAAGGCCTGGGCCTGCAGTGTAAGCAACAGCATCAATATCTTTTGCCGTTAAATTTGCTTCTTTTAGTGCGGCTTGGATAAGAGGCACTGTTTTACGGATATGATCCCGTGAAGCAAGCTCAGGCACCACACCACCATAATCAGCGTGCAGTTTAATTTGACTATAAAGTTGATTCGCTAATAAACCGGCTTTATCATCATAAATTGCAATACCGGTTTCATCACAAGATGTTTCAATACCTAAAACTCGCATAACGCTTCCAAATTCTTCTTCGCAGACTCGCGTAATAAATCAATTGTACCATTATTTCGGTGATTTTATACGCCTTCGCAACATCTTTTACATACCAGCATGTGACAAATTCCTTTTTCTGGTCTATAATTATTCACCTATTTTAAGTGATTTAAATGTGTGGTTAGCAACTTTCGCTTTTTGTGTACTCACTAAAAAGACACAAAAGTGGGAGTTTGCGTTTCAATTTTGTGCATCTCTTTACAAAGTGCCCTGCTTTGAAGTAAAATTCCGCACCATTTTAAATGTCGGCTGGCTTAAATAATGCCAGCGCAAACCGATTTCTATTGAGGTGAGAGGCACATGCCGGTAATCAAAGTACGTGAAAACGAGCCATTTGACGTTGCTCTTCGTCGTTTCAAACGCTCTTGTGAAAAAGCAGGCGTATTAGCAGAAGTTCGTCGTCGTGAGTTTTATGAAAAACCAACGACTGAACGTAAACGCGCTAAAGCATCAGCAGTAAAACGTCACGCTAAAAAATTAGCTCGCGAAAACGCACGTCGTACTCGTCTGTACTAATATTTTGCGGCTTATACCGCAACATATGCAGACACTGTAGTCGCAGTTAAAGGCCGTGCTTTCTTATGAGAGCGCGGCTTATTCTCGTTCAACAACAGGCGTAAAAGGGCTTATGGCTGGACGAATTCCACGTTCATTTATTAATGATTTACTAGCTCGAACCGATATCATCGATCTTATCGACGCTCGTGTGCCGTTAAAAAAACAAGGCAAAAATCATTCAGCGTGTTGTCCGTTTCATAACGAAAAAACGCCCTCATTCACAGTAAATAGCGACAAACAGTTTTATCACTGTTTTGGTTGCGGCGCGCATGGCAATGCTATTGATTTTTTAATGAACTACGACAGACTCGATTTTGTCGAAACCATTGAAGAGTTAGCAGCAATGCATGGGTTAGAAGTTCCTTATGAATCAGGAACTGGCAGTAGCCCAATTGAACGACATATAAGACAAAATCTCTATCAAGTGATGGAGAAGTTGAACCAATATTATAGTAGTGCTCTCAATAAGTCAGATGCTCAGGAAGCCAGAAATTACCTTGCGCATCGTGGTCTTAGTGAAGATATTATTAGTCGTTTTTCTATTGGGTTTGTTCCTACTGGTTGGGATAATATCCTAAAGCGGTTTGGTCAAAATGCCGATAATAAAGCCCTACTTCTTGAAGCAGGCATGGTAATAACAAACGATAATGGCCGTACTTATGATCGTTTTCGTCAACGCGTCATGTTTCCTATCCGAGATAGACGTGGCCGTGTTATTGCCTTTGGTGGACGTGTTTTAGGTGATGATTTACCTAAATATTTGAACTCACCAGAAACAGAGATATTCCATAAAGGACGTCAACTTTACGGTCTTTATGAAGCACAACAATCTAATAATAACGTTACAAAGCTATTAGTTGTTGAAGGTTATATGGATGTTGTGGCATTAGCGCAGTTTGGTATTGATTATGCCGTTGCCTCATTAGGAACCTCCACGACAGCAGAACATATTCAGTTGCTCTTTAGAACAACGGATAACATTATTTGCTGCTATGATGGAGATAGAGCAGGACGAGATGCCGCTTGGCGAGCACTAGAAACTGCACTTCCTTTTTTAAATGATGGCCGTTCTTTACGTTTTATGTTTTTACCTGAAGGCGATGACCCTGATTCATTGGTACGTCGTGAAGGTAAAGAAGCCTTTGAAAAACGTATGGAACAATCACATTCATTATCAGAATTTCTATTTGATTCGCTCGTTCCTCAGGTGGATCTGAGTACTCAAGAAGGCAATGGTAAGTTATACAGTTTAGCTCGACCATTAATAGATAAGATCCCAAGTGAAACTTTACGTCTATATTTATTAAGAGAGCTTGGAAGCTTAACGGGAAATCCCGATATTGAGCAAATGGATCGTTTATTTGGTAGAACAGCGGCGAGCCACGAATTATCGTATCAACCAACGATATTACGTCCAACGCCAATGCGTATATTAATTGCCTTATTGATACAAAACCCAGAATTCTCTAAATTAGTACCCCCTCTTGAGGGGTTAAATACAGAAAAAATTGCAGGTTTGTCACTCTTTAGTGAACTTGTTTCCGTTTGCCAAGCACAACCTGGCCTTAATACAGGACAGATTATCGAACTCTACAGAGAGAATAAATTCGGTAAACAGCTTGAAAAATTGGCAATGTGGAACGATATAGATATAGATGAGATTGCAGAAAAAACCTTTACCGACACGTTAGATCATCTTTTTCTAACCGCAATGGACGAACGTTTAAACGCCCTTATTGCAAAAGAGAGAACAGAAGGCCTAACGCAAGATGAACGCGAAGAAGTCCAATTGATAATACAGGCACGCGTTAAAAAGTAAATACAGAATTAAGATTAAAAACACGGCTTAATTGCCGCTATCGGTAGGTACTAAAAACCTACATTTGCTACGCTGAGGGGACCGTAGCAATCGACAATGAAAATGCCCCTCCGTAGTTATTGTTGGCTGAACAGTTATCGCCGACCGACACCAACCCAAATTACTTTGAAGTGTGGATACCGTCTTATGGAGCAAAACCCGCAGTCACAGCTGAAGCTACTTGTTACTAAAGGTAAGGAGCAAGGCTACCTGACCTATGCTGAGGTCAATGACCATCTGCCGGAAGATATCGTCGATTCAGATCAAATCGAAGACATCATCCAGATGATTAACGACATGGGCATTCAGGTTATGGAAGAAGCACCTGACGCCGATGATCTGATGCTGGCAGAAAATTCAAATGACACTGATGATGATGCGGCAGAAGCCGCGGCTCAGGTACTTTCTAGTGTAGAATCTGAGATTGGCCGTACAACCGATCCTGTGCGTATGTATATGCGCGAAATGGGTACGGTTGAATTGCTTACCCGGGAAGGTGAAATTGATATCGCAAAACGTATTGAAGATGGTATTAACCAAGTTCAATGCTCTGTTGCTGAATATCCAGAAGCAATTACTTATCTTCTTGAACAATACGATCGTGTTGAAGCTGGTGAAGCACGTCTTTCTGACTTAATTACTGCGTTTATTGACCCAAATGCCGAAGAAGTGGCAGAGAGTGAAGTGGTCAATTTAGGCAAAAGTGATGATGAAGTTGACGATGCTGAAGACGAAGATGAAGACGAAGATGAAGATGGCGATAATGACAGCGATAGCGATGATGATAACAGCATCGATCCTGAATTAGCTCGCCAAAAATTTACTGAGCTTCGTGAACAATACGAGAAAACTCGCCAGACTATCAAGGCCAAAGGTCGTAATCACAAAGATACAGAACTTGAGATCTTATTGTTATCTGAAATTTTCAAACAGTTCCGTTTAGTACCGAAACAGTTTGATTATCTGGTTAACAACATGCGTGAGATGATGGACAGAGTTCGTACTCAAGAACGTCACATCATGCGTCTTTGTGTTGATCAAGTTAAAATGCCTAAGAAAAACTTCATTACGCTGTTTACAGGTAACGAAACCAATGACACATGGTTCACTGCTGCTCGTGCAATGAATAAACCTTGGTCTGAAAAACTGGCAGGTATTGAAGAAGAAGTACAACGCAGCTTACAAAAACTGCAGCAAATTGAAGTTGAAACTGGTCTGACAATCGAACAGGTTAAAGATATTAACCGTCGTATGTCTATCGGTGAAGCAAAAGCTCGTCGTGCGAAAAAAGAGATGGTTGAAGCGAACTTACGTTTAGTTATCTCTATCGCAAAAAAATATACCAACCGTGGCTTACAGTTCCTTGACTTGATCCAAGAAGGGAATATCGGTCTGATGAAAGCGGTTGATAAATTTGAATACCGTCGTGGTTATAAATTCTCAACTTACGCAACATGGTGGATCCGCCAAGCAATTACTCGTTCAATCGCTGATCAGGCACGTACAATTCGTATCCCTGTTCACATGATTGAAACGATTAATAAGCTAAACCGTATCTCTCGCCAAATGTTGCAAGAGATGGGACGTGAGCCTTCACCAGAAGAGCTTGCAGAACGCATGCTGATGCCTGAAGATAAAATCCGTAAGGTACTGAAAATCGCTAAAGAACCAATCTCCATGGAAACCCCAATCGGTGACGATGAAGATTCACATTTAGGTGATTTTATCGAGGATACTACTCTCGAATTACCACTGGATTCTGCAACATCAGAAAGCTTACGTTCAGCAACTCACGAAGTGTTAGCTGGTTTAACATTACGTGAAGCTAAAGTCCTGCGTATGCGTTTTGGTATTGATATGAATACAGACCATACCTTAGAAGAAGTGGGTAAACAGTTTGATGTTACCCGTGAACGTATTCGTCAGATTGAAGCGAAGGCACTGCGTAAATTACGCCACCCAAGCCGTTCTGAAGTATTACGTAGCTTCCTTGACGAGTAATTAGCTTACACTCATTTATGCTATAACAAACGCCTGTGATATTCACAGGCGTTTTTTTATCGGTTAATCACGATCCTATCTCTCGTTTAATGGTTATTGTTCAGAGCCTCTCAACAACCATTCTCTACAATGTACATTTATAAAAAATAGCCTCTTTATTTATAATATTACGCATCTGCCTATGCTTATCTCTCAATTCTTACACTAGGTTATTGATATCACAGTTATTCTCTATTTTATCTTTTTATTGTTTATATTGAGCATAAATTGCGCATACAGTCATTCAAAGGCTAGACCTAGTGCCAAATGGCACGTATAATCTCACTCCATTAGGCCCCTTAGCTCAGTTGGTTAGAGCAGGCGACTCATAATCGCTTGGTCACTGGTTCAAGTCCAGTAGGGGCCACCAAATTTTAGCTGTTAAATCAGCGCATTAAGCCACTTCTTAGCAAGTGGCTTTTTTATTTTTACAAATCGTTGCCCTATTTTTGCCCCATCAGATATCTTTAACTAGGTTCATTTTTTATCGGCTCTCTTTTTCTACACCTCAAGTTTTACATTTTCATTAATAGAATATTAATAACTCGTTGCTCCTCAGAAAAAACAACATATTATATTTCTATTTATTTTCACCAGATAAAGTTTTCCAAAACACATTCACATTGTAAATATTATCTTACCATTACAATATGATAAAAATTTTTAAAAATAACTTACCCATGTATATTTAAATCGCTTCCATTACTTTGGTGCATATATTAGATCAACTATGCATATATTATTATATTAACAATAGTTATATTTAATATTTATAAACTTATCTTTCTGATTCATACATGCAGATATGAATCAGATTTTTACCCCTTTATTTTTCAAGAGAATTAATTAGCTTATTACTTCTTTTATTGAGATAATATTCCAACAAATTCAAACCTCGTTTTATATTATTATTATGGTTATACGTCCTAATCAACACTGGTTTTTTCGGTTATTTGATTGGCATGGCTCAGTGCTTGCAAAAATAATATTTCGCTTATGCCTTAATATTATTATGTCAATTATCGCTATTTTAATTTATCAATGGTATGAACAATTAGGTATACACTTAACTGTTGCGCCTTTTAGTTTGTTGGGTATCGCCATTGCGATATTTCTTGGTTTCAGAAACAATGCAAGCTATAGCCGGTTGGTTGAAGCAAGAACCTTATGGGGTAATATGTTAATTACCCATCGTAATATATTAAGAAATATAAAGGCTTTATTACCTGAAGATAAACAATTCAACCGAGACTTTTCTAATCTATTAATTGCTTTTAGTTGGAGTTTAAAACACGAGTTAAGAAAAACTAATCCAATGGTTGATCTCTACCGTTTATTACCTCGGCCTTTATTTGATGAAATAATGAATAGTCCTTATCCTACCAATCGTATCTTATTACATATTGGTTTAAAAATAGGCGAATTGAGAGATAATAAAATGATAAGTGATGTTATCTTTCAATCAATTAATAAAGATATTAATAATTTATCTGACGTTTTAGGCGGTTGTGAGCGTATCTCAAATACCCCGGTTCCCTTTGCTTATACCTTGATATTACAGCGTACTGTTTATCTATTCTGTGCATTATTGCCTTTTGCTTTAGTAGCCGATCTCCACTACATGACACCATTTGTATCCGTGTTTATCTCTTATACCTTTTTGTCTTGGGATTCACTAGCTGAGGAATTAGAAGATCCTTTTGGTATATCTGCAAATGACTTACCCCTAAATGCTATTTGTAATACGATTGAAAGAAACTTATTAGAAATGCAAGATATTAGCCCATTACCGATAACTGTAAGACCAGATAAACATTATAATTTATTGTAATTGAAAATAATAAAAATATAAAAAACAGTGCAAAAAATTACACTGTTTTTTATTGTTAATGACCATCTAAAAGCTAATGTGTTCTCATTCCGGCACTGTACATTAATAATTTAAATAAAGAAGCGATAATAGCTAAGCTTAATACACTTAAACTCCAAATAATTATCATCCATCCTATTTGTTGGTACCAATATGTTTTTTTTTGAACGGGTTTTATCGTTAAAAAATGACTAATGATAGCTTTCATTTGGGTTTACCTTTCCACGAAAAACATAATAGCTCCAACTGGTATACATAAGAATAACAGGAATAATAATCACAGCACCAACCAACATAAATTTCTGACTTAAAACGGGTGATGCCGCATCCCAAATAGAAATTGTTGGTGGAATAATATAAGGGAAAATACTCACACCCAATCCAGCAAAACCGATAAAGACCAATAAAAGTGATAATAAAAATGGCAAATAATGCCCATAGTTATAAGCACTACGCACTATGCCCCATGTACACGCTAATACGAATAAAGGTGCTGGTAATAAAAAGAATAAATTAGGTAAGCTAAACCAGCGCTGTGCAATATCTTCATGTACTAGAGGTGTCCATAGACTGACTATTGCAATCGCAACCAATAATGTAATCGCTAAATAAACAGTAATAGAACACATTTTACGATGCAGTTGATGCTCTGTTTTCATTATTAGCCATGAACTTCCTAAAAGTGCATAAGTAATTAGCAAGGCAAAACCACAAAAGAGAGGAAATGGCGCTAACCAATCTAGTGCAGAGCCACTAAAGCTACGCCCAATTACTTCAAAACCGTTAATTACTGCACCAACCGTAATACCTTGGCAGAAAGTTGCTAAAAAGGAGCCACCAATAAAAGCTGAATCCCAAAACAGACGATGTTTAGGTAACGCATTAACACGAAACTCAAAAGCCACACCACGAAATATAAGACCGATTAACATTAATGTTAATGGAATAGTCAGTGCCTCAATAATCACAGCATAAGCCAGAGGAAATGCGCCATATAACGCAGCACCACCTAAAACAAGCCATGTTTCATTGCCATCCCATACTGGTGCCACACTATTTATCATCGTGTCTCTTTGTATTTTATCTTTCGTAAACGGCAAAATAATACCAATACCCAGATCAAATCCATCCGCGATAATATACATCAGCGTGGCAAATATGATGATAGCGAACCAAATAATCGAAAAATCAACATTCATTATTTTTCACCTTCGATTAATGGTACTGAATGCAATTCAACAGGGCCCTTTTTCATTAAATGCATCATATAAAAATAACCAATACCAAATACTGAACAATAAACCAAAATAAAAGCTAATAAGCTCAAACTCATTTGCAAATCCCCATGCGCTGAAACGGCATCTTTAGTCCGTTGCACGCCGTAAACCACCCAAGGCTGGCGACCAATTTCTGTCGTAAACCAACCGGCAAGGATAGCAATCAATTCCGTAGGCCCCATTAATAATGTAAATCGTAAAAAAAATGGAGAGTTATAGAGTTTTTTTTGCTTGCGTAAAATGACACTTAATAGGCCAAGGAAAATCATCAACATACCAAGGCCTGCCATTATTCTAAATGACCAAAATATAATGGTGGAATTAGGTCTATCTTCTGGTGCAAATGTATTAAGTGCAGGAATTTGTTTCTCAAGACTATGAGTAAGAATAAGGCTACCTAAATACGGGATCTCTATTGCATACTTTGTTTTTTCTTCATCCATATCTGGAA
Organism: Proteus sp. G2669; assembly: GCF_009915245.1. NCBI lineage: Bacteria > Pseudomonadati > Pseudomonadota > Gammaproteobacteria > Enterobacterales > Morganellaceae > Proteus > Proteus sp. G2669. The sequence continues at coordinate 42,631 of NZ_JAABLX010000019.1, forward strand.
GACCAAATAAAATAAGTGGTGTCGCTTCTTGTGATGAATTATCCCAATGCCCTTCAATAGCCGCTATTTTTGCGGGTTGGTGTTCTAGTGTATTTAAACCATGTGCATCACCTACAAAAGCCTGTATTGGTGCAATAATCAACACTAACCATAATGCCATAGATAACATTTTGCGTACTGCAGCTGTATCTTTCCCTTTTAATAAAAGCCATGACGCACATGCAGCAATAAATAAAGCACTGGCTAAAAATGCCCCGATTGACATATGTAATAGGCGATAAGGAAATGAGGGATTAAAAATGATTTGTAACCAATCAACAGGCACAACAATACCATTTTCTATTTCATAACCTTGTGGTGTTTGCATCCAGCTGTTTGAAGATAAGATCCAAAACGTTGAAATAAGAGTTCCTAATGCCACCATACAAGTAGCAAAAAAATGAAGCTTCCGCCCAACTTTATTCCATCCGAATAGCATAATACCAAGAAACCCAGCTTCTAAAAAAAATGCAGTGAGCACTTCATAAGTCAACATTGGGCCTGTAATACTACCTGCAAATTGCGAGAAACCACTCCAGTTTGTACCAAATTGGTATGCCATGACTAACCCAGAAACTACACCCATTCCGAAATTCACTGCGAAAATTTTTATCCAAAATTGGTATAACGTAAAATAACTTGGCTCCTTAGTTTTTAACCATAAGCCTTCTAATAGCGCTAAAAAACTCGCAAGTCCTATCGTAATAGCAGGAAAAATAATATGAAAAGAGACCGTGAAAGCAAATTGTATTCTTGCTAAATGAAAAGCGTCTAACCCAAACATAATGTCCCTCTTCGTATAAATCTATTTATCATAAATTTATTCATTTCTATTTTCCTATTTATGTTTTTCTCAAATAAATCACTATTATCTTCTTATTATTAATCTCATTACTTTTATTGCTTTAATATTAACAACAAAGTATTTAATTCATATTTAAATTTATTATTAAGATTATCTCTCCCTATTGTAAGTGAATAAAAAAACAACACAGACAAATCGATACATAGCTTTATATATATCGATAAAAATACCTATTAGGTTGATTTTTTAACTAGTAATAAAAGTAAATGAAGTAAAATATTTTCATTCTTTATCGTGTTAATATTGTTAACCATCACGTAACAGCTAGTCAAATAAATTGATTTTATTGAGTGATAGATATGCTCTATCGCCACTCGATATATCCGTATAAAGGGCTATAGAGAGTATTTAGGGCGTTGACAACCAAGTCACATTGTTTTAACTTTTTAAATAACAAAAAATTTGTATGTTTATATTATCTTATTATCCTCCATTTACTAGATTTTAATTTTAACAAGTATAAATATATTATTGCGTTCAAATAGCATTATATATTTAATTATATAAGCATATTGTTTTTATATTCACCTGCCCATTTATTTTCATAAATAAATATTATTATTTGTTTTTTAGGAATATCTATATGAGTAAAAATAAATCGCTTATTCCTGGAGTAAAACCCTATAACGGCCCAGCCGGAGGATGGGGAGCATTAAAAGCAACAGCTATTGCAGTACGTACTCAAATGGATGCTTTAATTGCACCTAAAACACTACTTAATACCAATCAACCTGATGGATTTGATTGCCCAGGTTGTGCATGGCCAGATAAAGAGCATCACTCTACTTTTCAATTTTGTGAGAATGGTGCCAAAGCCGTGACTTGGGAAGCGACGAAAAAAAGAGTCACACCAGAATTTTTAGCACAAAACACAGTGACTGAATTACTAAAAAAATCAGATTTTGAACTTGAAGGTTATGGCCGTTTAACTCACCCTCTTTCTTATGATCCAATAACTGACACTCTAGTTCCTGTATCATGGGAACAGGCTTTTGATCGTATAGGTCAATTATTAAGAGATATTCCTTCACCAGATAGTGTGGAATTTTACACTTCGGGAAGAGCTTCAAATGAAGCCGCTTATTTATTCCAGCTTTTTGCTAGAGAATATGGCACAAATAATTTTCCAGATTGTTCAAATATGTGCCATGAACCTACTAGCGTAGGGTTACCACAATCAATTGGTATTGGTAAAGGGACTGTTTCTTTAGATGATTTCGATAGTACACAATTAATTATTGCTATCGGTCATAATCCCGGAACCAATCACCCTAGAATGATGGGAACATTACATGAAGTGGCTCGTCGAGGTGTCCCCATTGTCGTCTTAAACCCATTAAAAGAACGTGCATTAGAACGCTTTACCGATCCTCAAAGCATAATTGAGATGGCAACTTATAGCTCAACCAATATTGCATCATCTTACTATCAGGTTAAGGCGGGGGGTGATGCTGCGGCTTTAAAAGGCATTATGAAAACGCTATTAGCTTGGGATTTAGAGCGTGGCGATATTCTTGATCATGATTTTATCGCAGAACATACTCAAGGATTTGAAGCCGTTATTGACGATTTAAACCAAACAACTTGGCAAGATATTGAAAATGAAAGTGGGCTTTCACAAGATTCTCTTGAAAGTATCGCATCACTTTACGCGAATTCCCCTGCCACCATTATTACTTATGGTATGGGTATTACCCAGCATAATAAAGGAACCGCTAACGTTCGCTTAATTGCCGATTTATTATTAATGAAAGGTAATATTGGAAAACTGGGGGCTGGAATATGTCCATTACGAGGGCATTCTAATGTTCAAGGCAATCGAACCGTCGGTATTACTGAAAAACCCTCTACAGAATTTCTGCAAAAAATAGAACAAATCTTCGGTTTCAAACCACCTTATAAACATGGTCATGATGCTGTTAATGCCATGCAAGCTATGGTTGAAGGTAAAGCAAAAGCATTAATTTGCTTAGGAGGTAATTTTGCTGTGGCATTGCCTGATCCCGAACTGTCTTTTTCAGCAATGCGAAAACTGGACCTCAGTGTTCATATTGGAACTAAATTAAATCGCTCTCATTTATTAACTGCTAAAAATACGTTTATTTTGCCTTGCTTAGGCCGTACTGAATCAGATATACAAGCATTAGGCCGCCAATCAATCACCGTTGAAGACTCTATGTTGATGGTACATGCCTCTTCAGGTAAATTAACGCCAGCGTCTCCATTATTAAAATCAGAGCCATCTATTGTTGCCGAAATGGCGGCAACAACGTTATCTGAAAGCAAAACACCTTGGATGAGATTTACGGAAAGTTATGATCTCATTCGTGACATGATTGAAAAAACCATTCCGGGTTTCGAAAACTATAATCAACGTATTCGTGTACCAGGTGGATTTCGTATGCCACTGCCTGCGGTTGAAAGAATTTGGGATACACCAACGGGTAAAGCGATGTTTTCTGTTTTTGAGGGTGTTAACGAAAATGAACCAGTCGCTGGAGATGATATTTTACGTCTCGTCACAATACGTAGTCATGACCAATACAATACAACCATTTATGCATTAGACGACCGCTATCGTGGTATTTTCGGTAGGCGTGATGTGCTCTTTATGAGCGAGGTTGATTTAATCGCAAGAGGTTTAAAACAAGGCGACAAAGTGACTATTGAAACAGTAAGTCAAAATAGAAAGCTACAGCTTAATGATATTACTGTTGTTTCATTTAGTATTGCACCGGGTACTGTTGCTGCTTATTACCCAGAAGCTAATGTCCTTATTCCACTGGACTATGTTGATAAAGAAAGTGGAACACCTTCATATAAAGCGACACCTGTTAGAATTCACGCCCAAAAAGCACAAGTTGCCTAAGGTTTCATCCAACTAAAAAATAAAAAGCTGAGTCTATATTTAGTCTCAGCTTCTCTTTTTATCTACAAACTCATATCAACTAAATATGTACACATTTCAGTAAAGCATTTCTCAATCAGTATCGAACGAGGCTCTTCGCGCCGAATAATAATACCAAGAGGAGAATTTATTGTGGCATCAGCAATAGGAACAACATCAAGATTTGGGTTCAATTTTTCAATTCCTTTTGAAAGAGGAACAATTGAGGCACAAAATCCTGCATCGACTGATTGCATAAGATGAAGTGTAGAACTACTTTCAACTAATACTTTCGGATGCAAATTATAGCGCTGAAATGCCAGATCAACGGATTGTCTAAAATGATTTTCTTTATTAAGCAGTGCCAATGGCAATTTAACTGCTTCATTCCATGAAATCGTTTTTGCCGAAGGCATAAAATGATTACGATGAAATAAAAGCCCCAATTCTGTTTGCTTTAAAGCATAAATTTCATGTTGCTGAGTATTCGCTTTTTCTAAATAGCAAATACCAATATCAAGGCTATTATTATTAAGACAATCGACTATCTTTTCACTATCACTCGACATAACCTGAAAGCGAATTTCAGGAAAAACGGATGAGATTTTCTGCAACATTTTCATTGGGTTTAAATTAGTTAATGGCACAATGCCTATACGCAATTGTCCTAATAACTGTTGTCGAAAATTAGCCGCTTCTGCCTGTAATCCATTATAAGCAGACTCCATTGTTTTCGCCCACTTTAGGATTTTCTCGCCTTCTTCTGTAAATCCTTCAAAACGAGAACTCCGCTTAATAAGCACAACATCTAGCTCTTTTTCTAAATTACGTAATCGCATGGATAAAGTAGGTTGTGTGACATGGCACATTTCAGCAGCTTGGCCAAAATGTTGAGTTTTATCTAATGCGATTAAATAAAATAATTGTTTTATGTCGATATGCGATGACCTCATGATAAGCAGGTGAATAGAAAAAATAGCCGTTCTTATACTATAAGATAAACAGTACGCGCAGTTTTATTTACCTTCCAGCTTTTTTATCTATAAGTAAAGATAGAAGATAAAAATGGGAAATCCTAACTAAATAAAAAAGCTCACTCTCATTTTACTCTCAGAGTGAGCTTGTTTTAAATACAATATTAACTGACTAACTTAACGGATTAATATTGTTCTTTAATTTTAAAGACTGACACTTTATCTGTTAAATTTTGTGCTTTCTCATCTAAAATCATCGTAGAAGTCGCACCTTGTTCAACTAAAGCCGCATTTTGCTGAACAACAGAATCCATTTGGTTAATGGCGACTGCGATCTGTTCAATACCTACTTTTTGTTCTTCTGATGCGATACTAATACCTTGCATGATATCGCTGACTTTAGTAATAGAAGAAACAATGTCCTGCATATGCTCACCCGTTTTATTCACTAACTCACGGCCATGAGCCACATCGGCAACGGATTCTCTGATAATTTGGTTAATTTCACGCGCAGCATCCGCACTTCTTGCGGCTAAATTTCTCACTTCAGTTGCAACAACAGTAAATCCACGGCCTTGTTCACCGGCACGCGCTGCTTCAACCGCTGCGTTTAATGCCAGAATATTAGTTTGGCTTGCAATGTTATTAACTACATCATTGATTTCAGCAACTTTTAATGTGCCTACTTCGATCTTTTTCATCGAATTAATTGCATCATTCATGATATTAGAACCATCAATTGCTAAATCACGAGTTTCTGCTGTAATAGAGTTTGCTAAAATCGCATTATCAGTATTATTAACAACGGCAATTTTTATCTCTTCCATACTCGCAGCTGTTTGTTGTAGGGCGCTTGCTTGCTCCTCAGTACGAGAAGAAAGATCTTGATTACCAGAAGCAATCTCTGCCGAGCCCTTTTTGATCTCTAACGCTTCTTCTTTAACAAGTTGAATAGTCGATGTTAACTCAACTTGCATATCACCAACATTAGAAAACAAAGTTCCAAATTCATCATTTCGTTTTTTAGGTAAAGTAAAACTTAAATCCCCTTCTCCCACTTTCTGCAAAATGTCTGATAGAGTATTCAAATTAAAGATAAACGTTTTATTTACCCAACGGATAACAATATAAAGAAGAACAAGAATGATCCCCAAAGCAATGAGGGTTGTGTAAATTGATAACTGCACCATCCAAGCTTGTTCCGATTTAATATCGTCATTCACACCTTTAGTTATTATGAGATATTCATCAAAGAGATCTGATAAGCGATTAAAATCACTGGAAAGGTTTGATTCTGTATAATCTAGTGTATCTATAGGCGCAATAAGTTCATCGAGAAGATAATAGAATAGTACAGAAAGTTGCTCTGAATTGCGTTGTGCATCAGGGCTGATCTTCTTTACTTCAACCCAATGTGTAATAGTCGCTTTTGATTTTGTTGCTAACTCTTTTGCTTCAGCAACAATGGATTTAATCGTTTCTTGTTTGTTTTCATCTGTCATGGTTTTTAACAACATCAGATAATTAACATGAGAACGAATAGTGGCTAATTCGTACCTTGCTTCCTGAACGTTATTTAATCTTGTATTCAAAGAATCTAATGATGCAAAGTTTTCTTGCATGCGATAAATAAAAAATGACGACAATACTGATGATAATAAGAAAATAGTTAACAGTATGATGGAACCTACTTTTGCTGATCTTTCAATACTCATGAAATAATCTTCCCCGATAATAAAATGATACAAATGCATTCATTTATCGGCACAAAATAGATTTTATTTACTTATTAATCAGAATTATCGATACAAACGATTAATACAGTTCTCAATCAATGATGGCAATTAGTTTTTTATTCTTAGATTCAAGTGTTAACCTTGATCATATACCGTTGTGAAATAATATTTCAGTGTTATTAATTGGTCGCTTTTTGAACGCATTTTTCATTTAAATAAAACACAGCAAACATTTTGCACACTCTAATAAATGACAAATATCATTTAACGATTAAAACATCTTAAGTATTTTTACAACTCAATCCATAAATTAGAGATAAATAGCTTCTAAAAAAATCACAGATAAGGTATAAACACTTAGGATATTATTAATGAAAAATTATCGCTTCTTTTAGAAAGAAAGGAGAAATAGAACCTACAAGCTATTTTAACTTTCATATAGAAGAATAAATCGAACCTTAGAGAAAGTGCCTAAAACATCATTGCAATTAATGCGTTCAAAAAGTTATTTTCTTAGCATCAAACAATCAACTCCTCTTTATATGAATATTCCTCTCAATAATTATTGAGTTAGATCAATTTTAATTTTCTGTCTTATTCACCAAAAAGAAGGATTTCATGGATTATTTATAAATACACATAATCCATTTTCATCATATACCCCAATTTTTGATTTTATTCAGAGAATTCTTACATTCTACTTTTCTCACAAATACTCACTTTACGCGTAAAACATACTTCCTTACATTACCTAACCTTTTCATACAATCCATCCTATAAAGACTAAAAGTGAAATATAACTTAATATATAACTTATCAAACCAGATTTTTCACCTAATAAAAACTCATAAAACGAGTATCGGAATTAGTTTGCGTTTGCATTAAATTTCTTAACATATTGATATGCCTATCACTTACTAAAACTTAAGTATAACCTTACAATAATTACTCTCTTGATAGGTATTACCTATTACATAGTGATATCGCATAGGGTAAACCATTTTTACGCACTTATTTATGTGTAATATAGTTACTCAAACCGAAATGGCTAATTTTAATATGTGATAACTTCTAAATATTAGACCTCATGTTATTGGAATTAATTTATGAACGATCTAGACACTAAAGTAGGCTTTTTTTTTAAAAAGGCGAGAAAAGAGAAGAAATTATCAGGTCGTGAACTGGCAAAAATAATCTCTGTTAGCCAACAACAAATATCTCGTTATGAAAATGGCAAAAATAGCATGTCACTTAGTTTAATAAATAAGTTACTCATTATTTTTGATAAAACATGGGATGATTTAAATCGTGAAGTAATAAGTACCTACAACGAAAAGGTGCCAAATACACAATCAAAAAAAAGAGACTATGAATTTAGTGGCACAACCGCTAGCCAACTAAATTAAAAATAAATATTTAAAAAAATCACTATAGCATCACTATAAGCAATTAACCATGAAAATAAGATATTTAATTATGTTTTATTTTCATGAGCTATTAGCTTTATGAAGTTAGGGGTGTTAACAACCGACGAAACTATTATTTCGTATTAATAGATAATTATTAGGAAAATAAAAAACACTTATTAAGTGTTTTTATTCGCCATGGATAGCTTTTATTTGTTTTTACACTAATAGCGAGTCAAATAATAAATTACTAAATATCATTTATATTTAGCGATTTATTAAAACGTAGTTATCTAATATAAAACGAAGGAATTTAGAATGAAAAAATCTATCATTGGTGCATCTTTAGCAATGGCATTTGGTCTGATGGCTGGTAATGCATTTGCTGTTGATAATACTGGTACGATTACTTTTAATGGTGAATTAACGGATACAACTTGTAAAGTTGATATCGAAGGCCAAGGCCCTGATGCAACGATTACTCTGCCCACAGTCAGTACTGCAACTTTAACAGCTGCTGGCCAAGTAACTGGTCGTACTGGTTTCAATATGAACCTGTCTGATTGTAAAGTCGGTCAAGCAGGTCATAAAACAGTATCTGCATTCTTTGAAACTGGTGCAACTGTTGACCAAGCCGCTGGTCGTCTGAACAATATGGATATCGCCACAACTGGTGCAAAACTGGTTCAATTACAACTGTTAGATGGTAGCAATGCATTCGCACCAATCAAAATTGGTAATACTTCTCAAGTAGATGCAACTGCTTACGTTCAAATTACTGATGAAAAAGCCACTCTGCCATACGCTGTTGAATACTACGCTATTGGTAAAACCGAGGCTGGTAAAGTAACAAGTAGCGTTATTTATACTCTGCAGTATAAATAATCGAAATAAACAGGGGGGAGGCTTCTCCCTCCTGTTTGCTTTTTATTAATGGAATAAAGATAAATATGAAAACCACTAAATTAATTAAAAGCTTTTTTTTGAGTTTATTAATTATTATTCCAACATGGGTAAATGCTGCCGTTGTTATTAGTGGCACTCGTGTTATTTATAATGAAAATGAAAAAGAAGTAACGCTTAAAGTTTCTAATGAAGGAACTGTACCTGTATTAATTCAAAATTGGCTTGATACCGGAGATGTCGATGCAGCTCCAGAAACTATTCAAGTTCCTTTTGTATTAACGCCCCCCGTTTTTCGTATTGAACCAACTAAATCCCAGACATTAAGAATTGGTTATACCGGTGGCGTTGCTTTACCAAAAGATAAAGAAACTATTTATTGGCTAAACGTATTAGAAATACCACCTAATGCAACAGGTGAAGAAAATAAATTACAAATTGCTTACCGCTCTAGAATAAAACTATTTTATCGCCCAATAGCACTAAAAGACAAAATGGGAGCCATTGAAGCAGCTGAAGGCTTAAAGTTTTCAGTTTCAGGTAACACGTTAAAAGTCATCAATAATGCCCCCTATTATGTTTCTTTAGTTTCTATTTCTCTTAATGGAAATGATAAACAACCTATTGATGGTGAATTAGTTCCACCATTAGGTAGCCATGATTTTGCTATACCCAATGGCATATCAACAAATATAGGAAATAAAGTCGTTTATCGATATGTAAACGATTGGGGCGCAATGAAAATAGTTGAATCAAAACTTTAATTCTCCAGTGATTTCATAAAATATACGGGAATATTTAAATGAGCAGTTATATTTTAAAAACTATTATAATATCTGCTGGTGCGACTTTTTTTCTAATCGCACCCTATACCTATGCAGAAAATATAACAGTAACAGAGAAGAATAAATGGCTGCCGAATGGTAATCATGCATTATCGGGTGTAAATACATTACCCGCGCATGTTGCGACACAAAGTTTACCAGCAAGTGCTAATGGCAATAATTTGCCTACCACAAACGGTAATAATAATACCGCAACCACATTTAACCCTATTTTTATGAATACGTCACAAAGTGATATTGATATCAGCCGTTTTGACAAGGAAAACTCAATATTACCTGGTACGTGGGATGTTGATGTTTACGTTAATAATCATTTTATTGCTAAACAAAAAATCACTTTTAGAGAAATGGCTAGCCAAAAAGTGGAACCCTGTCTCACTAAAGACACGATGAGCCTTATCAATATCAAAAATGATAAACAGTCTCCATTGCTGAAAAGTGCAATGGAGCTTCATGAATGTATTGAATTAGTCAATCTCGTTCCTTCAACAGCCGTTACCTATGATCCTTCAATACAACGCCTTAATGTTGAAGTGCCGCAAGCACTTGTTGGCTATAAACCGAGAGGTTATGTAAGCCCTTCACTATGGGATAGAGGGATCAATGCCCTATTAGTGAATTATAATGCTAACTATTTTACATCTAGAAATAACGGCAAAAATTATGATTCCGCGTTTGCAGGTATTGATAGTCATGTGAATTTGGGAACATGGAGTTTTCATCATACTGGTAACTACTCATGGGACGAAAACAATGGCCATGATTACACATCAACCTATAACTATTTAGAGCGTATTATCACCACAATCAGAGGCGTAGTACAAATTGGTGATGTGCTAACAACAGGCCAGTTATTTGACTCTCAACCACTAAGAGGTATCCAACTCTTTAGTGATGAGAAAATGTTACCGGATTCTCAACGTGGGTTTGCACCAACCATTCGTGGTATTGCGAAAACCAATGCGCGAGTCATTATTCGCCAAGATGGACGTGTTATTCACGAAACGGTGGTTTCACCAGGCCCATTCGAAATTGATGACCTCTATCCTTCTGGTTATGGTGGTAACTTGGATGTCACCATTCAAGAAGCCGATGGTTCACAACAAAACTTCAAAGTTTATTATGCTTCACTAGTGCAATTATTACGCCCTGGGCAGCATAACTACACTGTTGCAGCAGGTCATTTAAATTCCAAATCTGTAGATTATGATCCTACTCTATATCAAGCCACCTACCGCCGTGGTTTAACCAATATTATTACAGGCTATGCAGGTGTTCAGGGTACAGGTGCAGATTACTACGCTGTTCAAGTTGGTTTGGCATTAAGTACACCTTTAGGTGCCTTTTCTGCCGACGTCACACAAGCCCGAGTGCATTTAAATACGACCGCTTCTGCTGTTAATAGCGGACAGAGTTATCAGGTGAGTTACAGTAAATATATTCAAGATACCAACAGTAACTTGACTATTGCGGCATATAAATTTAACTCCGAAAACTTCTACGACTATACCTCTGCAGTACAGGCAATAAATGAAGAAAAACATGGCAGAAGTATTAGTAATATCTGGCGTCCAAAGAGTCGTTTTAACGTTACCATCGATCAGGGGTTAGCTGAGGGATGGGGGAACTTTTATGTCACCGGTTATACCCAAAACTACTGGAATAATGATACCACCGACTTACAGTACCAATTGGGTTATAACAACAACTGGCGTAGATTGTCTTACGGTCTTAACGTAGGCCAAGTCCGTAATGCCGAAGGTAAAAAAGAAACCACCTTTGAGATGAACTTTACCTTACCATTGTATGATCTCAGTATTGACCATATGCCAACTCTAACCGCCGCTGTGACTCGTGATGGTCGAGGTTATGTGGGTGAAAGACTCGGTATTTCTGGCTCTGCGGGTGCGGATAACCGTTACTCTTATGGTGTAACCGCAATGAATACAAACCACGGCGTTGGCTCAAGTATGACGATGAGTGGTAATGCAAGAACAAACTTTAGCAGCTTAAGTGCAACCTACGGTATTGGTGAGCACTATCAAAATGCATCAGTTGGCGCGAGTGGTTCGTTAGTCGGTTGGTCAGGTGGTTTAGCTACATCGCCTTATCAAGGTAACACCTTCACTATTGTTGATGCTGATGGCGCAGAAGGGGCCGCGGTGAGTGGCTATCCAGGCATCGAAGTTAACAGCTTTGGTTATGCTTTAGTGCCTTACTTAACTCCGTATCAATTAAACGATATCACCATTGACCCTAAAAATATGACCACTAGCGTTGAATTACAAAATACTCAAGCCTTTGTCGCGCCATTTGAAGGTGCAATAACTAAAGTTGTCTTTGAAACTGATAAGGGTACGCCATTGTTGATTACTATCCAAAGAAATAATGGACCTATTCCATTTGGTAGTGTCGCTTACGATGAACAGAACAGTGAAGTGGGTAGCATTGGTCAGGGAGGACTTCTCTACGCCCGCGTTAAAAATCCATCAGGTCGTTTAACGATTAAGTGGGGACCAGGTGAAATACAGCAATGTACGATTAACTATAGTGCACCAGCACAAGATAAAAGTAACCAAAGTAGTTTTGTTCAACTGACTAGTGTATGTGGAGAGTAAAGTATGAAGCCGATTATTAAAAATTCATTAGCCTTAATGCTTCTACTTTTACCCGTGACTGAAGTAATGGCGGCTGCCCCTGGTGAAGTCAAATGTATTCTAAAAGGCGCTCCATATAATAAGTTTATGACAATAAATGGCGCTATTCATGTTGGTGTTGATATGCCAATAGGTGCTGTCGTATACCAAGGTCAGCTTGATTACGCTAGCACAAAAATTAATTATGAATGTGGTGCTGATTTCTCTAAAGATCCTGATAGGACAGTTTATTTTAAAGAAAGACAAGAGATAAAACTATTAAGTACAACAGGCACCCCAGTAACAGGTGCTGGGATCCCAACCAATGTATTTAAAACGAATAATCCTGGTCTCGGTATTGTATTTTATGCAGCTAAAGATAAAAATAATACACTGCCACTTAATGTGCCCAAATTATCTTGGGAAGGTCAGCGTTACCTCAACAAAAATATGACAGGGCTTGGTTATTGGGCAAAACCCGTTTTACATTACTCGATAATTAAAATAGGACCAATCCAACCTGGCGTTTTTAATTTAACCAATATTGCGCGAATGCAACTTGATGTAAATTTTCCTGATAAAAATGAAGTCATTTCACCAGAGTTTCCTGCTATTAACTCATATTTAGAAGTTACAGGATCTATCACTGTCACATCTTCAAGTTGCAAAACTCAAGATTACACAGTGGAATTAGGTAAGCATGAAACATCTAAGTTACCCAATAAAAACAGTACAACAAAATGGATAAACTCAGATATTATATTAACCAATTGCCCTGCTTTTAGAGGTTATTATTCAGGAGGCAAGGGAAATGTATATACCAGTGAAAACGGCCAGACTTTCCCAGATCGCGATCCTAACGAACTAAGAGTAACAATAAAGCCTGTTAATCCAGCTATTCCTGAATATCCGGGTACTTTTAAAGTAAATGATGTCCCTGGTGCAGCAACAGGTGTCGGGATCCAACTTGCATTTGGTGATGTCGGCGAAGATTTTGTTAAATTTAACACCCCAACTACCTTCGTACAACCTATTACTGAAAAAGCGGGTGTCGTAAGTGTTCCATTACGTGCACGATATATTCGTGTTGATGACAGAATATCTGCAGGTAGAGCGGATGGGGCTGCAACCTTTATGATTGAATATTATTAACCCCTTATTCTGTTTACCAGAATAAAATAAAAACTCACTCTGATACGTTAATTCAGAGTGAGTTTTTTATCGTTATAATGCTTGTTCTTCTATTTGAAAAACGGCCACATTATCCATCAACATCTGCGCTTTTTCGTCTAACATCATCGTTGAAGATGCGCCTTGATCCACTAAAGAAGCATTTTGCTGTACAACAGTATCCATCTGATTAATTGCCACCGCAATTTGTTCAATACCAACACGTTGCTCTTCTGAAGCAAGACTTATCCCTTGCATAATATTGTTTACTTTTGCAATTGAAGTGACAATTTCTTGCATATGTTCCCCTGTTTTATTAACCAGAGCAGTTCCTTCAGCCACATCTTCTATAGATGCTTTTAATATCTGACTTATTTCCTTGGCTGCATCTGCACTTTTAGAGGCTAAATTTCGCACCTCTGCAGCAACAACAGTAAAACCACGTCCTTGTTCTCCTGCTCTCGCAGCCTCTACTGCTGCATTTAACGCTAAAATATTTGTTTGGCTCGCAAGGCTATTAATAACTTCATTAATTTCACCAACCTTTAATGCACCTTGTTCTATTTTCTTCATTGATAACATCGCATCTTTCATCACATTAGCGCCATCGATGACGATATCATTGGATTGATTAATAATAACATTGGCTTCTTGGGTATTTTCGGTGTTATTGGCGACAGCCGTTTTAATCTCTTCCATGCTAGCCGCTGTTTGTTGCAAGGCGCTGGCTTGCTCTTCAGTACGAGAAGAAAGCTCCTGATTACCCGATGCAATTTCAGAAGCACCTCGTTTTATCTCTAAAGTCTCTCTCTTTACAGTAAGAATGGTAGAAGTTAAGGCTTTTTGCATATGGCCAACATGTGAGAATAGTTCACCAAATTCATCTTTTCTCATTTTAGGTAAAGTGAAAACTAACTCACCTTGACCAACTTTATTTAAAATATCAGATAATGTATGAAGATTAGAAATAAATGTTTTATTTACCCAAAGAATAACAAAATATAAAACAATCACTAAAATTAACAATGAAATAATGGTTGAATAAATAGAAAAATTAACCATGGTTTCTTGGTTATTTATAAGAGAAGCACTATTCTTCGCTTTTATGGTGATGTAATTATCAAATAAAATATTTAATCTATCAAAATCATTAGCAAATTCTTCATCATTTACATTTATTGAACCTGAAGTATTTGATGCGATAATTAATCTATCAACTAAATTATAAAATAATTTTGCAATGGCATCGGCACTTTTTTGTGCTTCAACAGTTACTTTTTTCTCTTTTGTCCACATTTCCATGGCACGTTTAGCGCTGTCAGCCAATTTTTTGTTTTTTTCAATAATCTCAGCATCTTTTGCGTTTGTTAATGCAGTATCCTGCATTAAGAAATTCACATTAGAACGCATCGTTGCTAATTCATAGCGTGCCATTAATACATCTGTGTAACGTGTTAACAACGTTTCCACTTGGGTGAAATTATTTTTCATTTTATAAATAAAAAATGAAGATAATGCCGAAGATAAAATAAAAACCAATAATAATACAGACGAACCTATCTTAGCAGATCGTTTAATGCTCATAATAAAAATACCTATACACATATATCGATAAGATTTATTTCCTTATCGACATAGTTGTTCTTTTATTTAAAAACAATAGGTATTTATAAGTTAATGATTTTTATTTCTAAAATATTAGTCTATCAATAAACAATATCTATATTTTAAATAATTTTCAATTTATTCTTATTTTATAAAATAATTCAACTAATATTATTAATAATAAAAAATCTATTTTTTATCAAAAAAATAAGTATTTCTATTTTATGATAAATATTATTTTTTATTCATCACATAAATAATCTTTATTCATTTACATTTAAAGTATAAAAATCGCTTTATTTTCAATGAGTAACAGACACACTATCTCATTCTGAGAACAATGATATAATATGTGCAATGACTTTAAAACTCTGATGATTTACGGAGCTTACTTTTTTATGCAACCCCAGTTTGAAAACTCAAAAAACACCGTAAAAACGTTATCAGTGTTTGATTTTGATGGCACGTTAACTTACCACGATAGTTTTATTCCTTTTTTAAAGTTTGCTTTCGGTAAACGTAAATTTTCACGCCGTTTAATTAAGATGGTATTACCAACATTACGTTGTTTTAGACGCAAACTAACCCGTGATGAATTAAAAGAAGTGCTTATCAAAACTTTTTTAACAAACATTGACGAACAATGGTTAAAAGAAAAAGCAGAAGCATTTTGTCAGCTTTATTGGGCTAAATTAATGCGCCCTACTGGCTTATTAGCAGTAGCAGAAGAAGTGAAAAGTAATGCCCAAGTTACTATTTGTTCTGCGTCACCAGCAATGGTTCTACAGCCTTTTGCAGATAGGTTGGGGATTAAACTGATAGGCACGACACTTGAAGTAGTTGATGGAAAA
The DNA here is from genome assembly GCF_009915245.1 of Proteus sp. G2669. Taxonomy (NCBI): domain Bacteria; kingdom Pseudomonadati; phylum Pseudomonadota; class Gammaproteobacteria; order Enterobacterales; family Morganellaceae; genus Proteus; species Proteus sp. G2669. The sequence continues at coordinate 58,548 of NZ_JAABLX010000019.1, forward strand.
TTGACAGGTAAAATTATTGGGAATAACTGTCGCTGTGGTGAGAAAATTAAACGTTTAGAAGATGTCTACGGAGATCTAACGCAATATCATATGAAAGCATGGGGAGATTCTCGAGGTGATCATGAATTGCTACTAGCCTCTCAAACACCTCATTGGCGTCACTTTCATACTGGTCGTCGTAAAGCTAAAAACTCGCCCATTAAAGTGGCCGTAAAAAAAGAGTCTTAGTTGCTAACTGTTTTCCTATCAACACAGAAAAAATAGCCCCCGCTAATACGAGGGCTAAATAAAGTCTTAGATATTTACGCCGTGTTGTGATGCTAACGCACCTAAACCACCCGCAAAACCTTGACCAACGGCTTTGAATTTCCACTCTGCGCCATGGCGATATAACTCACCAAAGATCATTGCGGTTTCTGTAGACGCATCTTCAGAAAGATCGAAACGTGCAATTTCAGTATTATTGTCGTTGTTATAAACGCGCATAAAACTGTTACTTACCATACCAAAGTTTTGTTTACGATTTTCAGCATCATAAATAGTGACTGCAAATACCAGTTTTTTCACTTCAGCAGGGACTTTTGATAAAGTGATTTTGACTTGCTCATCATCACCGTCGCCTTCCCCAGTACGGTTATCTCCTTGGTGTTCAACGCTTCCGCACTGACTCACTTTGTTATTAAAGAAGATAAAACTTGCGTCTGAAAGTACTTTTCCATCTTCACCTACCATGAATACTGACGCATCTAAATCGAACTCTGCGCCATCAGTCACGCGGGCATCCCATCCTAGACCAACCATAGCAACCGACATTGTTGGTGCTTCTTTAGTCAGAGAAACATTACCACCTTTAACGAGGGAAACTGCCATATCAAAGCTCCTACTTTATTGAATAATCTGGCAATCACATATTATGACTGCCAGCGGTTAGTATCTTACTAATCGACTATCAAGAGGCATTAATGCCGTACTGAGCACAAACCGATCCTAAACCCCCCGCATAACCTTGACCTACAGCGCGGAATTTCCACTCTGCGTTATGACGATATAACTCGCCAAATAACATTGCCGTTTCAGTTGATGCATCTTCAGTTAAGTCATAACGAGCAACTTCAATTTGGTTGTCATCATTAACTAAACGAATAAATGCACCTGATACTTGGCCAAAGCTTTGACGGCGTGCTTGTGCATCATGGATAGTGACAACGAAAATAACCTTATCAACATCATTCGGGATCATGTCTAATTTAATTTTCAGTGCTTCATCATCACCATCGCCTTCACCCGTACGGTTATCGCCGGTATGAACAACTGAGCCATCAGCAGATCTTAAATTGTTATAAAAAATGAAATCGGCATCGCTACGCACTTTTCCATTTGCAGCTAACAGAAATACAGATGCATCTAAGTCAAAATCTTGACCATCTGTAGAACGGGCATCCCAACCTAGTCCGACAAGGACGTTTTTCATCGTTGGGGCTGCTTTGCTCAGAGAGACATTACCACCTTTAGAAAGAGAAACGCTCATTTTACAACCTCTTTAGTTTTGTTTTTAATATTCTGATTTTTCAAGAATATGTATTAGTTTGTCTTACCTTGATCATCTTTTTTTTCTGGGAATACAAAACTTGCAATAATCCCCAGAGCAAGAACACCAAGCACTACAAATAGGCTAGTTGTCGCGGAAATGCTGTATCCATGTTGCCAGATATGATCTGTTGCATTTAAACCTAATTTTGCAGCAATAAAGAACAACAGCACAATAACCGCTTTTTCGAGGTAAACGAGATACTGTTTTAACGCTTCTAACACGAAGTAAAGCGTACGTAAGCCTAAGATTGCGAACATCATTGCACTATAAACAATTAGGGGTTCACGGCTTACTGCGATAATAGCGGGAACCGAATCGAAAGCAAACATCACATCAGAAAGCTCAACGACTGCCACACACAACATAAGTGGTGTTGCATATAGAGCAGCTTTTGTACCACGACCGATAGTGACATCTTTGTTTTCAGGTTTCGCTAATTCAACATCAACTTCTTTTTGTGTTAACAAAAAAGCGTGTCCAGTAATTTTTGGCCATATAGGGAAAAATCGTTTTACTAAGCGATAAGCAAGATGTTGTGAATAGTCTTCAATCTCTTCACTATCACCACCACTTTTCAGCATCATAACTGCCGTCCAAGCAACGATTAAGGCAAATACTATCTCAACATATGGTCCTAAACTTAACAGTCCTGTACCGATGGCAACAAAGATCCCACGGAAAACGATAGCACCAATGATACCCCAATAAAGAACGCGGTGACGGAAGCGGTCAGGCACTGCAAACCACGAGAAAATCGCCATCATGACAAACAAGTTATCAATGGAAAGCACTTTCTCTAATGCATAACCTGTTACGAATAAACTCGCAACTTCTGCACCATGATGAATATAAAGGAATCCTGCGAATGCCATAGCAATAGCAACCCAGAATATAGACCAAAATATGGCATTCTTTAACGTTATCGGCTTATCAGCACGATGCATGAATAAGTCGATAAAAATAGCGCCAACCGCAAGTACTACAAAGACAATGACAGTTTCTGTCGGAAAACCAATATGTGTGGATACCATAATAATTCCTGAACGGTTCCCTATAAATTAATTACAAATCAAATTCTGCGGGTTGAAAGCCTAATGCAACAGCAATAGTTCGCACCGCTTCTTTTTCATCATTGTCAAAATCACCATCACTTTTCGCAACAGCGATACCAACACGAATAGCTAATTGCGCAGCTTCTGGCTGATCTTTCATTGCCAGAATATACTTCATGGTTTCGCCTTTACCGACTTCAGTATCAAACTCGAAACTTGTAATTAGCTTATTAAAGAATTCAATCACCTCAGAGGTATCAAAGACTTTAAGTTCATCCGATGCTTTTAAAAAACCCAGCATCTTCTGTTTTTCTTCAGAACTCACACCGTCGCTGGCGATAGCGATACGCGCACAGACAGCTACCGTTCCTTGCATAAATTTTTTGTTTTTAAAGCGGCCAACTTGCTTTGCTAACTCAGAACGTCCCGTATTAAAACCTTCTTTTAATTTGTTAAAAAAACTCATGTTACTTTTCCTTATATCAACTTGATCACTTAGAACCCGCTGTCCAGCGAAATCCCCACCCGTAGGCATTATCCATATCACGGTGGCCTTTAAAAAACTCATTGAGACGTTCAACTCTGATTGAGCCGTTCTCATTAACCAGTCGTGCTATAGCACACATGCCACGACCATTATTACCATCAGTTAAGCGTGTTTCGATAGGTGGCTGATCAGGTACATGAATGGTAACCACGCCATCTGTTTTGCTCCAATTCGGTACACCTTCATAAATAAACGCGAAAATTAGCACTTGCTTGATATTTTTCCATTCACGCCCATTCACAAAGATCCATTCACCACCAGCAACATCTCCCGTACGATCATCACCTTGTAATTCAACATAAGGAATACGATTGAAATCACCAAATCCGTTTCCTAATGCTTGAATAACCGATTTATGGCCTTGCTGAAGTTCAACAAAAGCACCAATGTCTAAGTCGATACCTTTATTTCCGCCAAACAATCCACCCAATAATCCTGATCCACCACTTTTACTTTCACGATGCCAATCAAGATTAATACGAATTTTTCCGAAATCATCTTTCTTCGTTAGGCTGATTGCAGGTTTCTCTTTGGTTAGAGAAACCTTACTTAAGTTCACCGAACTTGGCGCTGGAGCTGGTTTCGGTGCTGGTGCTGGTGCTGGTGCTGGTTCAGAGTCTGCAATATCAACACCAAAATGTTCAGCTAATGGTTTTAAGCCACCGTTAAATCCTTGAGCGATAAAACGGAACTTCCAACTACCATTACGACGATACAATTCACCTAAAATTAGTGCTGCTTCAGGACGACCGTTAATATCAACATTGCCATTCGCGACAACCTCATTATTAGCCTCAACTTGAATCGATAATCGTTGTAAATTTGCGATAGTTTGTTGACCTTCACAAGTCGCTGTAAACGCAATTTTTTCAACATCAGGATGTAAACGTGTTAAATCTACGGTAAAAGAAGTGCTATTTCCTGCTGTTGCATAAATAACAGTGCGATCATCACTCGCTGTTTGTCCATAAAACACCATATCGGCATCGCCATTCACTTTACCTGAGGCATAAAGTCTAAAAGCGGAAACATCAACAGGTGCGCCAGATTGAATACGAACGATTAATGTTTGATTAGGAACGGGTACATTCCCACCGGGAGTCATATTCATTTATCGCACCACCGTCGCCACAATATCAGGCATCATGTCGTTGATAACACGGCCTTTGCAAGGTGCACCAAACGCGGTGAAATCCCATTGACCATGATTACGTTGCATCGACGCAATCACAATACCAGTATGAGTGCCTTGCTCTGTTAAGGTATAACGCACTAACTCTTTATTAGTTGTTTTATCAACAACTCGACAGAATGCGTTTTCAACTTCATTAAATGTTTGTCCTCGGAAACTATTTACAGTGAAGACCAAGTATTCAACATTTGTTGGTAAACGGTCTAAATCAACGAAAATAGTTTCATCATCGCCGTCACCGTCTCCAGTTAAGTTATCACCAGAGTGAACCACTGACTGACAACTTGATTTTAATTTACGAAACCAAATGGTATCGATTTGATTGCCATTTGCGTCAAGTAAAACGCAACTTGCATCTAAATCAATAGAACCACCACCACCAAAAAGACCGCCTAATAATCCTTTTTTCTTAATCGGATCCCAGCCCAAACCAAACATTAAATGGCTCAGTGTAGGTGCTTGTTTACTGAGAGAAACTGTTTGATTCTTGCTTAATGAAACCATAATTAAATTCCTTCAGAGGTAGAGTGAAACAACAATGCCATTTGTGATTAAATCCATATCATGAAAATCATCATATCATGATGAAGTACATGAGCAAGACTATTTTTACCACCCGAACATGAAGTTTTGTAAACCCATTGATATAATTAATATTTTTGTAAAAATAAATTATAAAAATACAAAATAATTATAATAATAACGTTATTGGTTAGTCTAATTTAAACTAAAATCAAATAAATCATATTATGATTGACACAGTTCTTCGAAAACTTCATGATTATAGGACTTGAACCCTACACTTTTATTTCACGGTATACAGCGTAATGAACAATACGATTTGGTTTATGGAAGGTTTATCATCACAACGCGATATTATTCAAAGTGTTAAAGACTTTGCAAAACAGCAACACAAAGAAATTTTTGTGCTCGCATCTCATCGCCATACACGAAATGAGATTTTATCGCTTGCTGATGGGGCTTTTTATGAACCTATTGAAGAGGCATTACGCTTAAAATTTATCGCTGATGTTGTGAAACAACATCAAGTGAGAGCCATTCATACTGGGCGCAATGGTGCATGGTTTGAATTACACCGCAAAGAAATTGAGTCATTAGGGGTAAAATTAACCACAGGTGCAACTGAGCTCGGACAGCTTCAATTAGCTGATAATAAAGTCGCTTTTGCACAAGCTATGGAACAATGCGGTCTTCCTGTTGTACCTTCCATTTATATTGACTCAATCGATGAATTAGAAAAACAAATAAAAAATCTACCTTTTGGTGAGATCCCTTTATGCATTAAGCCAGTAAAAGGCATTTATGGAATGGGCTTTTGGCGCTTTGATAATCAGGTTTCGCCGATGGCGCTGTTTAACCACCCAGAAAATCGCCAAGTTAATCCACAACAATATGTTGATGCATTAAAAGCGGTTGAACACTTTGAGCCATTAGTGCTCATGCCTTATTTACCTGGCCCTGAATACTCTGTTGATATGGTTGTTGAGCAAGGCAATGTTATTGCTGCTGTTGCTCGACGCAAAGAAGGTGCAATACAACATTTAGAAATTTCAGGTGAAGCCTATGAATTAGGCAAAGCGTGTGCCACTGCGATGAAAGCAGATGGTCTTGTGAATGTTCAAACCCGAAATAATCATCAAGGCCATCCATTATTACTTGAAATTAATATGCGCCCTTCCGGTGGCATCGGTTATACCCAACACTGCGGCATTAACCTTGCTGGTATTTTTGCTTTACGCCAATTGGGATTGATGAGTATTGAAGAGGCTCAAGCTCAAAATAACTATTTTACACCGACAAAAATACGCTCAATCACCGATTCTATTGTTTTCAATTCAACGTTAACAAACGTAATAAGTACGGATAATAATTAATAATGAAAAATAGCATGAGTGACTCTTTAGTTTATCGTCGCCAGCTTAGTTGTGGCACATTGAGCGTGACGCCAAATTGCCCTATTGAGTTACTTGATGAATTATTTGATATTGCAGAAAGACGCAATCCTAAGCGTGCATTTTTATTTGTCAGTAAGGTATTAGGCCGTCATATTCCTGTTTCACCCCAAAAAATGCGTGAAACCTACCAAAGACTTGCTAAACAATTTCCTCCTTCACTTGAAGGCCCTATTTTGTTTATTGGTATGGCGGAAACCGCCGTAGGTTTAGGCGCTGGTATTTTTGATGAGGTAAGAAGTCGCTATCAACAAGCGATTTATTTAACCTCAACACGTCACCCTGTTGATAATGGTGAACTGCTGTGTGAATTTAAAGAAAATCACAGCCACGCGACCGATCACTTACTCTATTTGCCAAAAACAGCAGAGCAACGTCAGTGGGTACAACAAGCAAAAACCGTTGTATTAATTGATGATGAAGCCACTACGGGCAATACCTTTATTAACCTACTTTCAGCACTACGTGAAGAAGGTGGATTAACACATATTGAACACGTTATTGCGGTCACATTGACGGATTGGAGTGGTGAGTCTATCGCTGAACGCGCCCCATTACCGATTAAGACTCTCTCTTTAGTTCAAGGTGAATGGCAATGGGATGCTGATCCTAATGCCCCCCTACCTGTTATGCCTAATGTCAATATTACGGCATCAGGTCAAGTTGCGATTACAGGCAAACAAAGCTGGGGACGATTAGGGATGACAACGCCTGCAAATGATCTTGGTTTAACTATCAAAGTATCAGTTGATGAAAAAATTCTTGTATTAGGGTCGGGAGAATTTGTCTGGGAACCATTCTTATTGGCCGAACGTCTTGAAAAACAAGGTGCTATTGTAAAATATAGCTCGACAACACGTTCACCGATTTCAACCAATTTTGCTATTCAGTCAGCCATTACTTTTACTGATAATTATGGTTTAGGCATTCCTAATTTTGTCTATAACGTGGCACACCAACAATTTGATCGTATTTTACTTTGTTGTGAAACCCCGATTGACAGTATTGATAACCAACTGATGGAAGCCCTTAATAAAGTTGCACCAATTGTTGAGGTAATTAGTTATGACTAAGCCCGTTATTTTAACTGATCTCGACGACACCTTATTTCAAACGCGTCGCAAAATGATAGATGAATTAGCGCTAGAACCCTATAAAACAGGGGCATTAGACAGAAGCTTAGAGCCTCGTAGCTTTATGACGCAAGAACAAGCCATGCTGGTAGATTGGATGCTAGAACATGCTGACTTAATTCCTGTTACCGCGCGGGGTACAGAAGAAATAAGCCGAGTCACGATCCCTTTTCATTCATGGGTAATTACCACACATGGTGCTGTGGTATTAACCCCTGAAGGCACAGCAGATGCCCAGTGGCAAAGCTATATCACTCAAAGCTTAACGCCATATACACAACGTTTGCTCGCACTACAACAATCCATTACGCAATTAATGGCGGAACGACATATTGATGGTTGGGCTCGAATTAACTATGAATATGGTGATTTGCCTATTTATTTAGTGATGAAGCATAACGATAGCACCCGACTAGAAGAGCTATACGCCATAGGTGATGAGATAGAAAAAACATTCTCAACAGAAGGTTTTTATATTCATCGCAACAGTAACAATATTGCTTGGTTACCTGAGCCTATTGAAAAAGGTAAAGCCGTCACGTATTTGCTTAATAAATTAAAGGTAGAACGTGGCGTTTTTCCTGTCATTGGTTTAGGCGATAGTCTGAGTGATCATCGCTTTATGAAATTGTGCAGTTGGTATGGGCTTCCTCGCCAAAGCCAATTTGCTGATGCGATCAACACAAAAATTTTTGGAGAATAAACATGATGGATCATAAACCGTTTTCAGGATCTTATGTATCAGGTGATGTCGATTTTCTACTTCAACCCGTCAATATTGAAATGACGCCGGTTGAGTTAAAGGAAGAGCTAATACAATCGGGTAAACGTCACTATTCTGACATGCTAAGCCAAGAGCCAGAACCCACAACATGGCATCTTGATCTCTTTGAAAAAGCGCTAGAAACCGGTGCGACGCGCTTAGCAACTGAAGTGATTATGTTGGCAAAATCCCTTATTGAACGCTTTGGTGATACCCCGATTATTCTAACAAGCCTTGTACGTGCAGGTGTTCCTTTAGGCGTAATGTTGCAACAAACATTGCGCAAAATGGGAAAAACCTCTTATCACTATGGAATAAGCATTATTCGAGATAGAGGCATTGATAGCGAAGCGCTTTCATGGATTGAACAACATCACGGTACAGAAGGAATTGTTTTTGTTGATGGTTGGACGGGAAAAGGCGCTATTACAGGTGAGTTAATTCGCTCATTAACCGGACGCGAAGGCTATCCCCCACAACCACGTCTTGTCGTCCTTGCAGATCCTTGTGGTTGCGCATGGCTAAGTGCCAGTGATGAAGATTGGCTTATCCCCTTTGGGATCATGGGCGCCCCCGTTTCAGGATTAATTTCACGTTCAATTTGGACAGAAAAAGGTTTTCATGGTTTTGTCGATTGCCAACATTTAAAACAATATGAATGCAGTCGATACCTTGTTGATATTGTAGGAAAAGTCGTTGATCGCTTGATTGATAACGATATTCCACATGCCACATTTAAAGAACAACAATCAGACTTAAAAAAGCTAAGCGAAAACGTCGTTAGTTCACTTGCAAAAAAATATGATATTTCAAATATCAATCGTATAAAACCCGGTATTGCTGAAGCCACACGCGCTGTTTTACGCCGTGTACCTGACCATGTTCTTGTGAGAGAGATAACTGATCCTGATGTGGCATTACTGGTTTATCTTGCGCAAGAAAAAAATATTGCTGTTATTGAAGCAGGGCAAGCGCTTGGTCAATATCGTGCAGTGACTATCATTAAAAAGGTGAAATAATGATTGAACGATTATCCCCGTGGAATTTAGGGGCAACGCTTTATATGCCAGCAACTCGAACAGATATTGCGACAACGATTATCGATCAGAAAATTGAAGGGTTACGCTCTTTAATTATCTGTTTAGAAGATGCGGTTAGCGATGCTGATATTCCGGTGGCATTAGAAAATTTGGCTACGTTATTAACTAAGTTGGCAGAGCATAAAAAGAACCATGATTGTAGCCATTGGCCTTTGCTATTTATTCGCCCTCGCCATACGGAAATGGGCCAATGGATCACTGAAAACCTTGATGTCAGTGCTATTGATGGTCTTGTATTGCCTAAATTTACTCAAGCCTCTTTACCAGTTTGGTGGAATATCATTGAGAACACGCATTTATGTATGATGCCAACTCTTGAAACCGAAGAGGTGTTTGATGTTATTCAAATGACAGCGCTTGCAAACCACCTACTGACTCACCCTTGTCATAACAGAATTATCGCGTTACGTATTGGTGGAAATGACTTAATGAATGTGATTTCGCTAAGACGTAATCGCCAGTTAACACTTTATGATGGCCCAATGGGTTATGTCATAAAAATGCTAGTTGCTGTATTTGGTGCTCGTCAGTTTGCTCTCACCGCGCCAGTTTGTGAGCATATTGATGATCACCATATTATGGATAAAGAGCTTGCTCTTGATATTGCTAATGGTCTTGTTGGTAAAACGGCGATACATCCAAAGCAAATTCACAAGATTGAACAAGCCCTCATGGTATCTCAATCCGACCACTCAGATGCTTTGCGTATCTTAAACTCAACGCAAGCCGTCTTTAAATCACAAGGTGCGATGTGTGAACCTGCAACACATCGTCGCTGGGCATTGAGTATTTTAACCAGAGCTAAAATTTATGGCATTATTCCTAACCAACAAAATAATGCTCAACGTTTTAATGCAACATAAAACACTCTATAGCAGGTGATGAACTCGATAAGATAAAATAATTATCTTATCTTGATTTTGATTTATAAGTTTCTAGTCAAAACATGTTATCTTTAACTAGAACTTATAAAAACAAAACCGACTTTTTTATTTAAAAAGTCATTTTTTTCATTTGAATTATTATTTTATACTACATTTAATAGGACGCTTATTTTATTTATACTTGTAATGTTTCTGATACTTGTAAATAAAGTGTAAGAACAAGAATAATAAAAATTACAGCCGAATATTTTAACACACGAATGACAGAATAAGTGGTAACTAAGCATGCAATTAAGCACTCGTCAGGTCAGAGTCTTTACACTGGCAACCCTTTTAAGCTCGGGAAAAAAGGTTCCAACCATTAAGATTATTTCTGCTCTTGAATGCTCAGAGCCAACGTTAACTCGCGTTTTAAAAGAGATAAGAGATTCTTATGACGCTGAAATAAAGTACAGTAAAGCGTCTCGAGCTTATCAAATGACTGAACGTGGTCAACTTGATAATAAAACCTTACGTCGTATGCGTGAGGCATTATCAGCCAGTGAAGATCTTCGTCATAATGGAATGACAAGCCGAGTTTATCTTGATAAAGATAAGAAGAAATCGGTTTCACTTTCATTAAAAATGTCAGCATTACGCAAAATTGACAGATTATCTTATTTAAATAATTCCACACGCAGTGAAGCGGTTGAATTATTGGTTGACCATTATATTGAAAATTTAATTCAATCAACACTTACTGAATTAGCTGAAAAAGAAAAAGACAAAAAATAGGTTTAAAAAAACAATAATATATATTAAGAAATAGCTTGATACATTAGTATCAAGCTATTTTCACAATCAATAATAAATTAAATAAAATACTTATTAAATTAATATTTTTTATATAATTAATGAGTTGTTGTTTTATTTTTACTTATTTTTAATGTAAAATTAAAATAAACGTAATCAATTGAATTCACTTGTTTTTTTATTTAATTATTTGATTTTATATAAATGAAAGGTATTTATACCTAATCTTTATTAGTCATTCTTTTTAGATTACTCCAATTAAGACTAATCAATAAAAAATATCTTTAATAATAAATGCCCATTAACTACACAAAATAAGAGTGAGCGTGGATTAAATTCTCTTTTATTTTACTTTTTATGCGATCTTATTTCAGATTAATAATATCGGACAATCATCACTGCGTTTTTTGCCTAATTTAATTAAACTAAGCATAATCTCAATTCAACACGTTCATCAGTCGGTTAGTATATTAACCGCTTATTCCTATCTCACTAACAGGATAAATGCATGAGAAGATTGCCAGTTTACCTTTTACTTGATACATCGGGTTCTATGTATGGCGAACCTATTGAAGCAGTAAAGAATGGCGTTGAAATGCTCTTATCAACATTACGCCAAGATCCTTACGCATTAGAAACCGCCTATATTTCTATCATCACCTTTAATTCAACCGCACAACAAATTGTTCCACTCACTGATTTAATTAACTTTAACGTACCTGACTTAGTAGCAAGTGGAACAACGGCATTAGGTGAGGCGCTCACATTAGTTTCTGATCGTATTGAAAACGAAGTACAAAAAACAACCGCTGAAACTAAAGGTGATTGGCGTCCGCTTGTTTTTGTAATGACTGATGGCGCACCAACTGACGATTGGAAAAAAGGCGTTGAGAAATTTAAAGCAGCCCGTACTGGTGTTGTGATTGCTTGCGCAGCAGGACAATCAGCACAAACGGATGTGCTCAAAAATATTACTGAGATTGTATTACGGCTAGATACGGCGGATTCTAACACCATAAAATCATTCTTTAAGTGGGTTTCAGCCAGTATTTCTGTCGGTAGCCAAAAAGTCGATTTAACCAAAAAAGATATTAGTGATCTTGATGACTTACCACCACCTCCTCCTGAGGTTAACGTTGTACTTTAAATAAAAAAGGAATGAATATGTCAGTGAGTTTAAAAAAAGGACAAGGTATTAGTTTAAAGAAAAATGAATATGACCTTTCCTCTGTCACTATCGGTTTAGGTTGGGATATCAACGAAGAAAAACGCGGATTCCTTGGTGGGCTTTTTGGCAAAAAAAGCGAAGAATACGATTTAGACGTTATCGCCTTTTTATGTGGTGAAAACGGCAAGGTCAATGATCTGGGTAAAATTGAAGGTGGACAACCTTCTCTTGTTAATGGCGATATTATTTTTTTTAATAGCCTTAAACATAAATCTGGGCAAATCTGGTTAACAGGTGATAACCGTACAGGTGCTGGTGATGGGGATGATGAACAGATCATTGCAAAATTAAATACCCTAGATCCTAAATTTACCAAAATCGTCTTTATTGTTCAGATTTACAATGGGCGTGAGCTACAACAACACTTTGGTAAAGTACAAAATGCCTTTATCCGCGCCGTTGATGCTAAAAATGTAGAAATGGCTCGTTTTGATTTATCAGGAGGCGAAGCCTTCAATAATCAACGCTCAATGTTATTTGCTGAATTAGTCAGAGAAGAAAATGGCTGGAAACTTAACGCTATTGGTGAACCTTCAAGTTCAGATAGTTTTGTTTCTTACTTAAAGGACTTTACCTAATGAGAAGACTTCCTGTTTACCTACTTATTGACACATCAGGATCAATGAGAGGTGAATCTATTCATGCCGTTAACGTAGGAATACAAACAATGCTAAATGCATTGAGACAAGATCCCTACGCATTAGAAAGCGTACATATCTCAATTATCACTTATGATAATGAAGCACGTGAATTTATTCCTTTAACGGCATTAGAAGATTTCCAATTCACTGATATCACCGTTCCTAGCTCTGGTGGCACATTTACTGGTGCAGCTCTTGAATGTTTAATCAAGTGTGTTGATCGTGATATTAAACGCTCTGATGGTGATCAAAAAGGTGACTGGCGCCCACTGGTCTTCTTAATGACAGATGGCACCCCTTCTGATGCTTACGCCTATGGTGAAGCCATTAAAGAAGTGAAAAAACGCTCATTTGGTTCGATCATCGCCTGTGCAGTTGGTCCAAAAGCCAAACATGACCACCTTAAAGAGCTTACATCTCAAGTGGTGGCATTAGAAACATTAGACTCTAACGCCTTCTCAGGCTTTTTCAAATGGGTTTCTGCTAGTGTCGCATCTGGCAGTTCCAGTGCGGGCATTAACACCGATAAAGACACATTACCACCACCGCCGCCTGAAATTCAGTTAGTACTGTGATCCACAAAAGCAAAGCGCTAAAACAGGCTTTGCTTTTATTTTATTTAGGCTTTGATTTATCCATCACAAATATATAACAGCCACTATAAAGTGATAAGGTATAACAATGAGAAGGCTACCTATTTTCTTTGTGTTAGATTGCTCAGAATCGATGATAGGTGAAAACCTAAAAAAGATGAATGACGGTCTTACGACTATTATTAGCGATCTCAGGCGAGATCCTCACGCTCTTGAAACTGCTTGGGTTTCTGTCATTGCCTTTGCTGGCGTAGCGAAAACCATTGTTCCACTCACTGAAGTTGTCTCTTTTTATCCCCCTCAGCTTCCTCTTGGTGGTGGCACATCACTAGGCAGTGCGTTACGAGAACTCACTCACCAAATCGATACTCAAGTTAAAAAAACCACGATTGAGCAAAAAGGTGATTGGAAACCTGTTGTTTATCTTCTTACTGACGGTAGACCAACTGATGATTACGCACAAGAGATAAAACGCTGGAAAGCTCACTACGCCAACAAAGTTAACTTAATTGCGATTGGATTAGGCTTAAGTGCTGACTTACACGCGCTATCACAATTAACTGAAAATGTGCTGTTATTTACTGAAGCACAAGAAGGCGATTTCACCCGTTTTATAAAATGGATAACAATGTCTGTGGTTTCTCATAGTCGCAGTGTTGGCGAGGAAACACCTCCACTTTTAAGCAAAACCGAGCAAATTGTTCGCCTTGCCAAAGATGATGTAGCTCGTACCTATGATGAATCTTGTGTCACATTTGTCGGCCGTTGTAGCCACACTCGATCGCCTTATTTAATGAAATATGAACGCCCACCCATGAAAGCCTCTGGACTTGATTTTAATCTAAACCTCAATGGATTTAATTTAACGGGCTGCTACACCTTAAATGAAGATTACTTTGCATGGAGCGATCTCAGCGCTACGGCATATCAAGTAAATACCAGTGAGCTTCATGGCACTCCTGGTTGCCCTTATTGTGGTAATGCCACTGCTTTTGCCGTTTGCCAATGTGGTAAATTACTCTGTGTAAATGGCCCTGAAACCGTTATTTGCCCATGGTGTGATAACAGCATCACCTTTGGAAATAACAGCAATCAATCTGACTTTGATGTCACTCGAGGTAAAGGCTAATGGATAAAAAAGCCCTACTCACAAAACTGATTATTGATGATACGCTAACTTCGCAACGCATTGCGGTACATGAAGAGCTGATTATTGCGTTATATGAAGATACAGAAATCGCTCAACATATTGATTTTATTATTGATAAAATTAAAGCAAAAACAGCAGAAAAAATAACACCACAAGACAACGTACAACCTATTCTTCTGTTATTGCCACCAGCGCGCAATTTAGCCTCTGACGAAACATCATTACCAAAAGAAAGCCCATTAAAACCAGGGCAAATTCCTACACACTCATCACCAATGCCAATAGAGAAACCGACTATTCACCGCCCTACGGCCAAAATCACCCTTTCTAATGCCAAAGTCGGTAGCGAATTTAATTCTTCTATTAATATTGAATTAGATACGCTTGATACTGCACAAATTGAGTCTGTGAATTTTCCGGAAGCTCTCGGCATAACCTTTGATGCCGAAAGTTGTTGTTTAGTCGGCACACCAACAAAAAGTGGCAATTTCACATTGGTTGTCCATTGGTCTGTTAATGCCATTTGCTATCACAATGACGTCTTATTAATCATTAATCCTGATCCTCGTAGCTTATGGCAAATTAACGAACCTCCCGCAAATAGCCCTTATCCTAAAGCACATATTGATAGCAAACTTATTCTTAAAGACGGTATTCGTATTGCAGGAGCAAGTCGTCGTGGTCGCTCTCACGAACATGCAGGTACATTTCGTGATGACGATTTTTATATTCATCACGATAGCCAAAGCCAATGGAATATTTTAATTGTCGCTGACGGTGCAGGTAGTGCTCGCTACTCTCGTGAAGGTTCACGCATTGTCACCAAAGTGGTCAGTGAATACCTTCAAGAACAATTGAATATTGAAAAAAATCCAGCATTAGCCCCTTATCTCAACACCATTCACCAATGGGATGATGAGAATGAGAAAAGGCAGGTAGGCAACTTTTTTTCTAAGCTATTTCACAATGCGTCACAGCTTGCGATTAATCACCTAAAAAATGAAGCCATTCGCATTAATGAACCCGTAAAATCATTTTCAACTACACTGTTGGCAACAGTGACTTTACGCATCAATAATGAGCTATTTGCAGCAGCCTTTTGGATGGGTGATGGTGCAATTGCCGCTTATGGACCCGCTGGAAAAGTCCGCGTTTTAGGTATTCCTGATAGTGGTGAATATGCAGGACAAACCCGTTTTCTTGATGATAATGCGCTTAATGATATCGAATTTAATCGACGCATTATTATTGGTAAATGGAGCGAAATTTCACACCTGATATTAATGACAGATGGTGTGTCTGATCCGAAGTTTGAAACAGATAACGGCTTACAAGATCCCAATAAATGGGCAGCGCTTATTGATGAAATATCGCCTTGTTTAGCCTCACCAGAAACCGCTGATCAAACACTGGCCGAATGGCTAAATTTCTTTTCAGCAGGCAATCACGATGACCGCACTCTGGTTGTGGCGTGGTGATCATCAAAGAAAAAATAGGTGAGTTTCATGGCAGATATCATTACCTGTACAACACAAAGTGGAAAAACAGTTCAGTACGTCAATGAAATTATTGGCTCTGGCTCAATGAAAGATGTCTATTTTTCCCCTGACAGAACCTATGTTGTTGCCTTTTATAAGACAAAACAAAACGCACAAGCCAAAGATAGAATCGATATGATAACAGGCTCTTATCGTCATAATATCTTTGAGCAAAGTGGCGGTGAATACTGGAAAAACCTTTTCTGCTGGCCAACTGATGTTGTTGAACATCAAGGTAAAATCGGTATTGTGGTGCCGACGTATCAATCCCACTTTTTCTTTAAATATGGCTCTAAAAACAACGACTTTCTAGCGATAAAAGGCCGCGAAAAAGAAGGTAAATGGTTTGCAAGTGCCAACAACCAAAATAAATTTCTCGATCCTCGAGAAAGAGGCAATTTATTAAATTACCTGAAAGTCTGCTTATTGCTCTCTCGTGCCGTTCGCCGAATGCATGCAGCAGGCTTATGCCATAGTGATTTAAGCTATAAAAACGTCCTTATCGATCCTGAACAAGGTCATGCTTGTGTCATTGATATTGACGGTTTAGTGGTGCCCGGCAAATACCCGCCTGATGTTGTTGGAACACCTGATTTTATTGCACCTGAAGTGGTAAAAACCAGCCATTTACCGAAAGAAGATCCTAACCGTATCTTGCCAAGCATTACGACCGATAGGCACGCTCTTGCAGTATTAATCTATATGTATCTGTTTTATCGTCATCCATTACGTGGCGGTAAAATTCACGATCTTGACGATGAAATGCGAGATGAGACACTCTCTATGGGTGAAAAAGCGCTGTTTATTGAACACCCAACAGATCATAGCAATGCGGTAAAATTGAATCAGGTAAAACCGTCATCTCTACCTTGGGCTGATCCTAAAAAAATCCCATACACGATTATGGGGCCTTACCTAACACCTCTTTTTGAAAGAGCCTTTATTACAGGATTACACGATCCTTCACAACGGCCTACTGCAGATGAATGGGAAACCGCTTTAGTCAAAACGGTAGATTTAGTTCAGCCTTGTCAGAATAAAAATTGTGAACAGCAATGGTATGTTTTTTCAGGAAAAACACAGCCCGTTTGTCCTTATTGTCATACGCCATATAAAGGGCAATTACCGATTTTAAATCTTTATTCTTCACGTAAAGCGGGTAGCTTTAGACCCGACGATCACCGCTTAATGGTTTGGAGTAATCAATCACTGTTTCCTTGGCATGTTAATCGCCTTATTGCTCCTAATGAACGCACCACAGATGAACAGAAAAAGCGCGTAGGCTATTTTGTTTATCACAACTCAACATGGTGGCTTGTTAATGAGCGTATTGATGGATTAATGGTATTACCAGAGAAAAAGCAGATAGCGATTGGCGATAAAATTGCACTAACAGATGGGTTGCAATTTGTGTTATCGACAGAAGAAGGCGGGCGACTTGTTGTGGTGCAATTAGTATCAAATTAATAAAGTAAGAGAATAATCTGTTTAATTTATCGCGGATTATTCTCTTTTTTCATGGTATTAAATTTAATCTTGAGCTCAAAGCTTAAATTTCATAACCAAATTTAAATCTTTTGCTGGTTTTCCTGTTTCATAGCGCCATTGTTCCATAGCGTGAATAAGTGACAAACCAAAAACATCCACTAAAGGTGAATCTAACATCCTAATATTTTGTACATGCCCATTTTCATCAACATCAAATTTCGCCTTTAGTTCACCTTCAATACCTTGAAAATAAGCTTTTACAGGATAATTAGGTAATGGACGTGATAAATTCTTAGGGTGATTTTTAACCGTAAGATTTGGCTCTTTTATTTCACTTTGAGTCATTTTCTCTGGTTCATCAGCTAATTTTGGTTTCAGTAACAAATGAGATTGTTCATCTGACTGCATTGGTTGAGTCGCACATCCATTTAATAAAATAGTGCTGCAAAGTAAACTTAAAATAGCTAATTTTATTTTCATTTTTCGTTTCTAAAATAAGATTAAATATAAAAACACAATAACACATCTCATAATCATTTCTATTCTCAGATCTATATTTAGTTAAGAAAAACTGCGCAATTAATCCTATTTTAGCCATTTTATTTAAATCCAAGTCAGATCACATATTTATCTCTCACCCTTTCCATTTAACGCTAACGTTCAATATTGGATATCAAGATCTCAGTTTATTCAGCCCCATTATTTACAATACCCCACAGTGATAATTGGAGGCATGAATGAAAACTAAAAATAAAATCAATGTGCTAGAGCTTATTTCGCCAGAGATGAAACAAGTTATGCAATTTTATGCAGATAATCCGCAACCTGCACCAGAAAATGATGGCTATCCATCGATGCGGCTTGCTTATAATCAAGATAGGCGTTATTGGAATGCAGATGCGCCAGAGATGTTTAGCATACAAGATATTTCGGTTAGTACTTCTTATGGAAATGTATTAACGCGTCTTTATAAACCCAAAGAAAAAACATCCGCAACACTCTATTATCTGCATGGCGGTGGTTTTATTTTAGGGAATTTAGATACTCACGATCGCATTATGCGGCTGCTTGCCAGCTATACTGGTTGTACTGTTATTGGTATTGATTATTCACTATCACCAGAAGCGTGCTACCCTCAAGCCATTGATGAATCAGCACAGGTTTGTCAGTATTATCATCAAAATGCAAAACACTATGATATTAATACGCAACATATTGGTTTTGCTGGTGATTCTGCGGGAGCCATGTTATCACTTGCCACCGTATTATGGTTACGTGACAAACACATTCACTGTGGCAAAGTGAGTGCAGCTTTACTTTGGTATGGATTATATGGCTTACGTGATTCCACCAGCCGCCGACTTTATGGGGGGGAATGGGATGGATTGCGCCAGCAAGATCTAGAAGAATATGATAATGCATATCTAACCGCACTTGGCAGTCGTGATGCACCTTATTATTGCTTATTTAATAACGATTTAACGCAAGATATTCCACCTTGCTTTATCGCCAGCGCACAATACGACCCACTTATTGATGATAGTCTGACGCTATTTAAAACCCTGGAAGCGCATCAATTACCTTGTGAATATAAAATGTATTCCGGCACATTACATGCCTTTTTACACTACTCACGTATGATGAAAGTGGCAGATGACGCCATTCGAGATGGCGCTCACTATTTTGTAAAACAGCTGATCTTGTAAACCGTTATCTTTATAAAATGTCAGCCTATTAAAACTCAAGATTTCGAATAAACCGATAATCCGCAGACGCCTCTTTCAGTCGATACAGACTTGCAGGGCGTCCTCTTTCTGCCCGTTTTTCTCCTGTATCTATCAATAAATCTGCTTGTTCGATGCGTCGTCTAAAGGATTTTTTCTGGATCTCTTTCCCAATCAGAATTTCATGAACATGCTGTAACTCAGGCAAGGTAAACACTTCGGGTAATGCAAATCCGGGAACAATTGAATAGAGTGATTTTTGCTTTAAACGCTCTCTGGCTTGTGTAATTAACTCTTGATGATCAAACGCTAAGCTTTGTTGTGTAACCTCATCAATCGGCAACCACATTACTGAATCCACAGTATCGATATGCGCTTCACAGGCTTGATGTGCAATCAACGCGGTATAACAAACCGTCACCGACCAACCTCTTGCATCACGCTGACTATTTCCCACTGAACAGAGTTGCTCAATATAAGGGGGGATCACGCCCGTTTTCTCTTTTAATTTTCTTAGCACTGTATCTTCAAGACATTTGTCCTGCACCTCATCGACAAATCCACCGGGTAAACCCCATTTTCCTTTTTCAGGATGCTCCCCTCTTTTCACCAACAACACTTTTAACTGCTCTTCATGATAAGTAAACAGCACGGCATCAACAGTGATAAGTGGGGATAGGAAATCACGGCGGTTATAACTGGCTAAAAAATCTTGTTCATTCATGGCGAAAGCTTTATTAGAAAACGATAAAGCTATTTTAAGGTTAAACAGCAAAAAATCAAATTTTGTCATAAAGACACTAAATCAGTTGACAGCAATAGTGTCCATAAGACACAATGCAATTATTGTCACAAAGACACTTAATAAGGAAATACTATGTTTAACTTAAATTATTTTAAAGCTGACTCATCAACATTCATCATTAAATCCGTGAATGGCAAAATCCGCCAACAAGGTAAAGGCTTAAGTTTTTGGTATAATTCAGCTACAACCTCCATTGCAGCATTACCTTTAAATGCACAAGAAGCACCATTTATTTTTAACTTCCAAACCGCAGACTTTCAGGGTTTACGCATTCAAGGGCAAATCTCATTTCAGGTTAAATCTCCAGAAAAAGCTGCAGAAGTACTCAACTTTAACTTGAGCAAAAACGGCAAATCGTATGCCTCTGAAGATCCACTCAAACTCAGTGATCGCGTTGTACGTATTGCACAAACCTTAATTCAAGCAAAGATCCAAAGTACCCCACTTAGAGAAGCGTTATTACTCAGCCAATCATTAGTCACTTTGGTGATGGAACAATTAGTTGAACATCCATCATTAGAAGCATTAGGTATTGCGATTTTGGATGTCTCCATTGCGGCGATCACACCATCACCAGAAACCTTAAAAGCACTAGAAGCTGAAGCGAGAGAATCCTTACTGAAAGAAGCCGATGATGCAATTTATGCGCGTCGTAAATTCTCCGTTGAACAAGAGCGCACCATTAAAGAAGCAGAATTAGAAACTGACTTATCGGTTCAACGTAAACGACAAGAAATTGAAGAAGCACGTTTAGAAAACGAACGTACATTATTACGCGAACAAGCTGAGATTGAAAAAGAACGCCTTGAAGCCAAAGTTAATGCAGAAGCAAAACGCAAAGAGCTGGTCGCGTTAAGTGCTGAAAATCAGCGAACACAATCAGAAGCTGATGCCTACGCCATTGAAGCCACCATGCGTGCTTACCGTGAATTGCCAGTTGAAAACTTAAAAGCCATGGCGCTAGCAAAAATGGACTCACAACAGTTAATGGCAATGGCATTTGAAACTTTAGCGCTTAATTCAGGGAAAATCGGCGAATTGAATATTACTCCTGATTTATTTAGCCAATTTATGAAAAAAGGCGGTAAATAATGCAACGTAACAACGATTTTCGCTTCGTGTTAGTAATGAGAAAAAGCCGTTTACAGGAATTGATCGAGCGCTTCAATACTTGGTCACAAGCCAAATTTTATTTAGAACACAATAATGTTGAGGTAAAGGATTACCTCAACGAACACAATCTATACCAAAAACAATTAACAGAAGCTGAGTTGATTTTAAAGTCACTAGGACGATTTCAGCTATTAGAACGAAATTTATTACCTAGCTATCAATTCTCACCCCACGATATTGTGGTGGTGATTGGTCAAGACGGGCTTGTGGCTAATACACTGAAATATCTCAACGGGCAGCCTATCATTGCAATAAATCCTGATCCATCAAGATGGGATGGTAAATTATTACCCTTTGAAATAGGACAATTAAAAGAGACTGTCATTAATACTATTAATCAAAAAATGCCATTTAAAACGGTCACTTTCGCGCAAGCGACAACCAATGATGGTCAATCACTATTAGCCGTTAATGATTTATTTATTGGCCCTAAAAGTCACACCTCCGCACGGTATATTTTACAATGGAGTGGTGCTCAAGAAGCACAATCCTCATCAGGTATCATTGTGTCTACGGGATTGGGATCAACGGGGTGGTTTCAATCCATTCTTGCAGGTGCAATGGCAATAACAGGAGAAGCTTCGCATCCTCTGTTACAAGGTTTTGATTGGGGTGTTCGAAAGCTACAATTTAGTGTCAGAGAGCCGTTTCCTAGCAGAACAACTGGTGTTGCACTGACTTTTGGCACTATTGAGCCTGACTCACCGTTACAATTAGAGTCTTTGATGCCAGAAAATGGGGTTATTTTTTCTGATGGCATCGAAGATGACTATTTACAGTTTAAT
The DNA here is from genome assembly GCF_009915245.1 of Proteus sp. G2669. Classification (NCBI taxonomy): domain Bacteria; kingdom Pseudomonadati; phylum Pseudomonadota; class Gammaproteobacteria; order Enterobacterales; family Morganellaceae; genus Proteus; species Proteus sp. G2669. The sequence goes on from NZ_JAABLX010000019.1 coordinate 80,700, forward strand.
GCAGGCTGCATAGCGCATATTGGTATCGCAGATATACAAGGGCAATTAATTAGCCAAAAAGGGCGTCAACGAATTTAACTTTAATGAGCGCTCTTTAATACCGTTTCAAGTCCTGAAATCATCACATCAAGGACAAATAAAAACGCAGCATCACCATTATCACTATCCATAATGGCAACAGCTTGAGTTAATAATGGCGGATAGTGAACAGTATTACACTCTGTTTTTTCACGCTCTTTTTGGCTTTCTTGGTGCTCTTGCGTTTCAAGAACTGAACCTAATGTAAAATGTGCAATAGAACTCAACGCATATACGGCTTGAGATAAACTAAATCCAGCATCACATAAAAACTGTAATTGTTGTTCTGATGTCTCAAACTGGCTTTCAGATGGGCGAGTTCCTGCATGAATTTTGCCACCATCACGATACATTAATAAGGCTTGGCGAAAGCTTTTCGCGTTATTTCGCAAAAAATCCTGCCATGTTTCATTAGGTAATGGCAAAACATGATGATGATGTTTTTGCAAAATAGTTTCTGCTAATGCATCTAACAACGCACGTTTATTCTTCACATGCCAATACAATGTAGGTTGCTCTACCCCTATTTTTTGCGCTAATTTGCGCGTTGTTAGGCCTTCTATCCCCACCTCATTAAGCAAAATTAACGCATTATCAATAACTTGTTCTTTATCTAGCTTTGCCATATCTACCTCAAAATAAAATAGCCTTGACAATCTATCACTGATAGAGATATTTTACACTCACTCTATCACTGATAGATTTTTTAGGATCTCAATGAATAAATCAATTATTATTATACTGCTGATAACCGTATTAGATGCCATTGGTATTGGGCTTATCATGCCAGTACTCCCTACGCTATTAAATGAATTTGTCAGTGAAAATTCACTCGCAACTCATTACGGTGTGCTATTAGCGCTCTATGCTACCATGCAGGTTATTTTTGCACCTATTTTAGGGCGGCTGTCTGATAAATACGGTAGAAAACCTATCTTGCTATTTTCCCTTTTAGGTGCAGCACTTGATTATCTCTTAATGGCATTCTCAACGACGCTTTGGATGCTCTATATTGGGCGTATTATTGCGGGCATCACCGGTGCAACAGGTGCTGTATGTGCATCAGCGATGAGCGATGTTACTCCTGCTAAAAATCGAACTCGTTATTTTGGCTTTTTAGGCGGTGCTTTTGGGGTTGGCCTGATTATTGGCCCTATGTTAGGTGGGCTATTAGGTGAAATAACTGCTCATACGCCATTTATCTTTGCGGCTATTTCACACTCAATATTATTAATACTCTCTTTGCTCTTTTTCCGTGAAACACAAAAAAGAGAAGCGCTTGTTGCAAATAACACGCCAGAAAACCAAACCACATCAAATTCAGTCACGGGATTTATTAAGAAAAGCCTTTATTTTTGGCTGGCAGCCTATTTTATCATCCAACTTATCGGTCAAATCCCTGCCACAATTTGGGTGTTATTTACACAATACCGTTTTGATTGGAATACGACATCGGTCGGTATGTCTTTGGCAGCTCTGGGTGTCTTACATATTTTCTTTCAGGCCGTTGTTGCTGGAAAATTAGCGCAGAAATGGGGCGAAAAAACCACCATTATGATCAGTATGTCTATTGATATGATGGGCTGTTTATTATTAGCGTGGGTAAGCCAAGTTTGGGTGATATTACCCGCATTGATCTGCTTGGCCGCGGGAGGAATGGGACAACCGGCATTACAAGGCTATTTATCAAAATCTGTCGATGATAATGCTCAAGGGAAACTGCAAGGCACACTCGTCAGTTTAACCAATATCACGGGGATTATTGGCCCACTCTTATTTGCCTTTATTTATAGTTATAGCATCGCTTATTGGGATGGTTTGCTATGGTTGATGGGAGCAATATTTTATGCCATGTTGCTGATTACTGCTTATTATCACCAAAGAAAAGTCACACCTAAAACTGTTATTTCAGCCTCTTAGTACTAAAAAATTATAAAAATCATAAAAGTCCTATCCACTATTAATCGCGTTGATAGGACTTTATTTTTATCGCAATTAATAAGTCACTTTCACCCAAGGCTTACTGGCTGCGATCATAAACATCGGTGTTGAGCGATAAAGGACTTTACGTTTTTCATCATACACTCGCTCATTAATATTGGTTAAACAAGTCAGTTCTGAATAACCAAGGGTAACTAATGTATCAAGATCCCATTGAGGCCTAATTTTTTGACACATTGGCATACTTTTACGGTAATCGAGCATCGCATCGCTATAACCTGCAGGCTTTTCATTAAACAGTGCGGTATAGGCTTCAATATCTTCACTGTTTTTCTGATTTAAGGCTTCATCAAATAAATAGCGATTCCAGTTAGCATCAAAAATCAGTGTTCTTGCTCCCGGTTTTAAGACACGTAACCACTCTTTATAACCTTGTTTTGCATCTAATAACGTCCATGCCACATTACGACTAATCACCAAATCAAAGTGATCATCTGGGAAAGGTAGGCAATGGCTATCCCCTTGCATCACTTCAACATCAATGTGGTAGGCTTCAAAGTTTTTCTTCGCAACATCAACCATCGCATCTGTGCAATCTATTGCCGTCACTTTGTGTCCTGCTTTCGCCATAATAATAGAGAAAAAACCAGGGCCCGTTCCTACATCTAGTACCTTTAATTTGCCTTGTTGACCGCAATATTCATGAATAATATTCAACCACGCTTCTCGCTGAAAACCGTTTAATTCTAGTTGGATCAAATTACTGTAATTTTCAGCACCCTCTGTCCAATTTTTTAATAATTTATCTTTTGAGTCCTGCATAACAAACCTATCAGTATGTAAACTAAAATGAATAAACAAAATCATGGCGCTGCAAAGATCTTATAAAGATAGCTAAGAGCGCCGTAGAGACTATTTTTCAGATGTGTCAGGTACAGTGAGTTTTTCCCACGCAACAGGTGCGTAATTGTTCACGCCGACTTCAAAATTAGCCACTTTCTTAGGATTAATAGCAAAATTGGTGACGGGGTGATAAACCGGTGCAGTGATCGCCTCTTCGCTAATAAAAGTCATAATACCGTCATAGCCTTTTTGGCGATCTTCTTCATTTAATGTCGCTAAGGTTTTATAAATCATGGCAGAGAGATTTTCGTCATACCATGCTTTAGCTTGCTGATTATTCGCTTGGATATCGTAGATCTCAAGCATAGAGCTATGAGGCATCCATGAGTCAGAAGCGGTACGCATTAAAGCCATATCAAAATCTTTCGATTCCAATGTAGATTGGGTATAACCATTACGGTCGAGTATTTTTAAATTAACTTGAATACCCGTTTGCGCTAATTCCGCTTGAATAAATTCCGCAAGGGTTTTCCATTCAGGGAATTCATCGGTTGTCAGTAAGAAAGAAAACGATAAAGGCTTACCCTCTTTTTCAAAAATACCTTGGGCATTTTTGCTATATCCTGCTTCAATTAATAATGCCTGTGCTTTATCTTTATCCCCCGCTAAGGTGTAGTTATTTTTTGCATTAGCATAAGGTACTCCTGATTGATACATACCAGTCGCCTCTTTACCAATATGGTTAAAGAGATCTTCTGCAATACTTTTTTTATCAATAGCGTAGTTAATTGCTTGGCGAATACGCTTGTCTTGTAACTCAGGAGTCCGTTGATTAAAGGCAATAAAGTGAGAACTTAGCGTATCCGCAGTAAATGTCTCAAACTTTTTGTCTTGTTCCAATTCCTGAATATTTCCCATTGGAATTTTTCCAATCAAATCACCGCCAATAATATCGACTTCACCACTTTGCAAGGCAAAAACACGTGCCTGACCGTCAGGAACAACTTTAAAGATAATGCGATCTAACTTTGGTTTTTCGCCCCAATAGTAAGGATTTGGTACCAGTGTAAAGCTTTTATCTTTTTCATAGCTTTCTAGCATCCAAGGGCCTGTTCCGACTGGTTTCGTAAAGGTTTTACCATCCTCACCTAACGAAGCTGGGCTTAAAAAACGTACAGGTCGAGGATAGGTCATTTCCATTAAAATAGGATAAGAAGGATTTTTGTAAGTAATACGCACCGTATGTTTATCAATGGCTTCCATTGAGTCCACTAATGTGGCGGTAATTTGGCTATAACGAGGATTATTCACCCAACGCTTTAAATTAAAAATAACTGCATCGGCATCAAACGGGGTACCATCTGAAAACTTCACATTTTCACGCAGTTTAAAAGTATAGGTTTTGCCGTCTTCTGAAATATCCCAACTAGTTGCTAATGTTGGAATAATCTGACCTTCACCACCATCTTCTGTTAAACCGTCATAAATCATTTTAAAGACAAAATGAGGTCCGTTATAACTGGCAGCATCAAGCATATTCATCGCACCATCACGATAAATAGCAACAACGACTTCTTTTTTCTGCTCAACTTGAGTGGTGTTTTCTGTTGGTTTTTCATCATTACAGCCCGTTAATGCTGTTATTGAAAGAAAACCAACCAATAAAGTTCGGTGTATTAATTGTTTAAACATATTCTTTTCTCTTTCCATCTTATTGTTATTAATGCGTTATTTTATGGCATGCAACCCAGTGGTCAGATGCAATTTCTATCAAAGGAGGATTTTGTTGCTTACAGATATCTTGCCGATTTAAACAACGATGGTAATAAGGGCAACCTGTCTGTGTTTTAGGTGCATCGGTGTAGATCTGTTGCTTAAAAGGTGTGCGTTGTGAAGGATGAGTTGGCAATACTGCAGACAATAAAGTCTGGCTATAAGGATGTTGAACACAGTTATCCATTTTAGGAATAACTTCAACAATATGACCAAGATACATCACAATAATCCGATCACTCACAAAGTTAACCGCAGAAATATCATGAGAAATAAACAGATAAGTGAGTTGTAATTTCTTTTTAAGTGTATTAATTAACGTCAGTATTTGCTGTTTTAACGCAAAATCAATACTAGAGACAATTTCATCACACACCACAAATTCTGGCTCCAGCACTAATGCTCTTGCGATACCAATACGCTGTTTTTGCCCACCTGAAAGCGCATCAGAATGTCTTGATAAAAAAGAGCCATCTAATCCAACTAATTCTAATGTTTTACCGATAAGTTGCTGTCGCTCTTGGCGAGTCAGATTTTTATAATTAATAAGTGGCTCAGCAATAATTTGTTCTACGGTAAAATAAGGATTAAACGCATCTGCACTGGCTTGAAAGATCATTTGCATATTTTGGCGAATTTGACGCATTTGTTTAAAACTAAAATGCGTGATCTCTTGCTTTGAAAAGGTGATAACCCCTTTATCACTTTGTTCTAATTTCAGTAATAATTTACCAAGCGTTGTTTTTCCACATCCAGACTCTCCCACAACACCCAACGTTTCACCCCGATAAATACAAAATGAAGCATTAGCGACGGCACAGGTCGTGATCCCTTTTTTTTGATAATATTTAGCGAGATTTTTTACTTCGATTAATGGCATCTTATTCCCCCTGCTTTATTGTTGAAAATAAACGCTGGGTATATTCATGTTGAGGCTCATCAAAAAGTTGAGACACACTGCCTGAACTCACAATATCACCTTGATACATCACATAAACGTTATCAGCCATTTGTGCCACAATGCCCAGATCATGAGTGATCAGCAAAATCGCGATCCCTAATGATTTCAAACGATCAATTTCATATAAAATAGCGGCTTGCGTGGTGAGATCTAAAGAAGCCGTTGGCTCATCCGCAATAACCACTTGCGCCTCCGATAACAACCCCATCCCCACCATAATGCGCTGGCACATACCGCCACTTAACTCAAATGGATACTTGTTTAACAACTCATCTGCATGACTTAATCCAAGCCGAGATAAAATATCTTTATATCGTTGCCGCTTTTCTGTTTTCGATTTTTTTCGCCATAAAGGAGATAGTGATTCAGCAAAGTGTTTTTCTATTTTGATGGTAGGATTTAAGGCACTTCTTGGCTCTTGGAAAATCATGGCAATTTTCTGCCCACGAATATTTCGCCACTGTCTTTCACTTTTATTCGAAATAACATCACCTAATAAGGTGATTTCACCAGAGACAACTTTTCCAGGTTTATCCACTAAATTCATTAAAGAGAGTGCAGTGGCTGATTTCCCACTTCCTGATCCACCAATCAGTGCTGTTATTTTTCCAGCATAGAGCTCAAGATTAATATTGTTCACCGCCACAAATTCACTCTTTTGTTGCTGAAAAACAGTTGTTAGCCCTTTGACGGATAAAACAGGTTTAATACACATATTAAATCTCCTCCTGTTTTTTCAAATCTAAGGCTTTGGCATTGTTTTGTAAGACATCATTTAACCCTTCACCAATCATATTCAATGCCCAAACTGACAACATAATGGCGAGTGCGGGATAGATAATCATCATGGGATATTGCGTCATATATTGTCGGCTATCACTTAACATCACCCCCCAATCCGCAATGGGCGGTTGTGAGCCTAAACCGATAAATGAAAACGCCGCAACGTGGGTAATAACCGCCGCAATACGTAATGTGGCAAGAACAATAATGGATGACATAGCATTAGGAATAATGTGATGAAAGATAATACGGCGATGAGGCGAACCGACAGACACGGCGGCTTGAATAAAATCTTTCTCTTTTAAAGCAATAACAGAGCCTCGAATAATACGGGCAAAAGGCGCCCACCACAGAGCAATAAAGACCAATAAAATTGTCATTAAACTAGGGCCAGTGATCCCAATGGCTGCCAATGCTAACAAACTTGATGGAAATGTTGAGGCTATATCAACAAGACGCATGATCAAGTTATCCGTTTTACCTCCCACATAACCCGCTAAAATTCCTAATGGAATACCAATACTGAGCATCAATGCCGTAGCTAATACAGCTGTAGAAAGGCTGGTTCGAATACCATAAATTAAGCGAGAAAAGACACAACGCCCTAATTGATCGGTTCCTAGGGGATAATCAAAACTGGCACTCATTAGTTTCAATTTAACATTAGTCAGATAAGGATCATGAGGGGCTAAATAAGGCGCAAAGATCCCCAAAATAACCAAAAATAGAATGATCACAACACCTGTCATAGCTAAACGTTGTTGTAAGAATCGCTGTAGGAAATTCAGTTGCATCGCGATCACTCCATCATTATTTTTGGATCGATAAACACATACAACACATCGATCAATAAGTTAATAACAATGTAGGTCACCGCCACAACAACAATATAACCTTGAATAACCGGTAAATCTTTAAGGCGAATACTGTCTACAGCAAATTTACCAATACCATTCCATGAAAAAATGGTTTCACACGCAAATTGCCCACCTAACAACTTACCAAAGTTCACGCCAATTAACGTAATACAAGGTAAAACGGCATTTTTTAAGCCATGACGAAAAAGGGCTGCTGTTTTACCCAGCCCTCTCGCCCTTGCAGCTCGAATATAATCTGTATAGCTCACCTCAATTAAGTTATTACGTAAAATACGGGTATACATAGCAGCATAACCAGCACTGAGCGTTAAAGCGGGTAAGAGAATATTTTGCATACTGTCACCAGCAATAACAGGAGCAATATGTAGCTGGATAGCAAAGATATACAGCAATAATAATCCGAGACAAAAATCAGGTAAGGTCGCAGCCATTGTCGTTAAAAAACGAATACCATGGTCAATCGGTGTATCTTTAAAACGGACCGATACTAATGCGATAGGAACACATAAAATGATAGCAAAGAGTGTAGACACCAATGCTAATTTTAACGTTGCAGGAAACCTATCCATAATTTCTTGGCTAACAGGCAAACCTGATTGAATAGAGGTACCAAAATCACCTTGTAAGGTATGTGCTAACCAACTTAAATATTGAATATACAAAGGTCTATCTAATCCAAGCTCTGTTCTCACCGCAGCAATACTATCAGGAGTTGGAATGATCCCTTTGCTTCGTAAGGTAATTTCTGCGATATCACCTGCTGAAATATGACTTAGTATAAATGCCAATATACTGACAATAATAAGCATAGGAACAACTTGGATAAGTCGTTTAAAAATAAAGCGTTTAAAGTTCATTTTATGATTTATTATAATGATAGAGTTGGCGTTTAATAACTTAAAACCAAAGTATAGTGATTAATCTTTGACGAACTATTGATATAACACGTTATTTATTCAATTTCTTTATAAAAATAAAAAATAAAATTTTTATATTACATAACATTCAAAGATAATTATTTATATTTTAAAAGTGATTATAATCAAAATTATATTTTGAAGTTTAGAAATAACACCACTTTATTTAGATTTTATTTATGTCATTTTAAATCAATGAATTACAACAAACACCACAGAATGAAATAAGTATAAAGTAATTTTAAAATAGCATTATTAATTTTTAACATCTGTTTAAATGAAAGAAATGATAGTCATCCCAAAAGATATCAATAAAGAATGAACAATTAAATATTAACAATGCTTATCAATAAAAATAATTTATTAGAAAATAATTTTTATTATTATGAAATTTATTATTAATTAAAAGAAAAAAGTTTCCCCTAAATGGTCAATTTTATCTCTATTAAATACGATTAAATGACGAAATAAAATTGATATAAATACACTGACATTCAAAAGCAGTATTTGCTATTTCTACATTATTCGATTACTAGACCTTTTTATTTATTTTCGGCTAAACACAAAATAAAGAAAGTCGACAACAAGAAAAAGCATCATCAATTCAGTTATTGGCTTTATTAAAAAATGCTATTTTTAGTTAATAATCTATCTTCATTATAAACACTATAATTTATATAAGATTGTATATAGCGAATTTTGATTACATAGTTATCTTATGATAAATTTTTTAACTATATTTATTCAAGTAACAAAACAAATATTTTATTATTTTTTTACTTTTTATTTACATTGTTTAATCGTTAAATTGATAAAAACAAAATAATGTTGTTATTAAGTTTAGTTCTATTCAAATAAGAATTACTTGCAAAGACCATTATATATTGTTTTAGATCAATATAGGTTAGTCTTTTTTAGATGATCACTAAAAATAGTTCTAATTTTTTTATTCCTACTATGTAATTTTTCGTACAAACCACCAAAACAAGTCTAAAAAAGATGTATTTCATTTAATTATTTCTTAATAAATGAATTCAATGGTGTAAAAAAGTGTATAAGTGTAAAAAATGTTTTTTTATATAACGTTAATTAGTTATTAACATATAAAATTTTTTATTTGATTATCGAAAAAAAACTCGCGTTTAGAGTAAAAATACGCAATTTTAGTTAAAAAATGCTTATGATTTGTTTTTTTAGCATAAAACCCTATGAGATTAATCCTATCCTAATTAATATTTTTATTCGTAAAATTGACCTCACATCAAGTTTGTAAATAAACGAACAATCAAGAAAAGAATGCATATTCTGGCTTTTTATTCATTACTTCTTTTGCATATTAATTATATAGACATAAAGAAAATAGATATTCACAAACTTCAAAATACGTTCCATTAGATAAATATATTTTATTTAAAATGAGTATATTTAAATTTTATTTTAAATAAGCATTTAACTAATAAACAATCAAATAACTAAATACCTAAATAACTGAATATAGTTGAAAAGCTCTCTGTTATTTAAAAACACTATGCTGTGAAAATAATCAACAAAGGATACTTCAATATGAAAAAACTGACCTTAGCAGTTCTTGCAGTTGCTATTATGGGTGCAACTACTCTTGCTCAAGCTGATACTCGTAAAGCAAGCGCTGTTGCTTCATGGGATGCTAAAGCATACAAAGATACTAAAAGTATGTTAGTGGTTACACCATTAAAATCATTAACATTCAATTACGCTGAAGGTATTAAAGCGTTTAATACTCAAGACGGTGCTTTCGATATCACTATCCAAGGTCAACAAGGTGCAACTGATTTTAAACTGACATCAAAAATCATCTCTGACAAATTAAGCCGCGCATCTGACAATAGCGAATTAACTGTTGGTGTTAAATGGAATGGCACTGCGTTAAATGACACAACAGAAACCACAATGGTTGATGTTAAAGCAGGCACAACTGCAGGTCTTGATTTCTTAGCACAAGAGGGTGCTTACAACGGTAAAGATCGTGTAAGTGGCCAAAGCCAA
>NZ_JAABLX010000002.1:0-1899 GCF_009915245.1 Proteus sp. G2669
AGGTGAGAATGCAGTAGTGCAAGCTTCTGGCGCAATGACAGGGGAAACAGTGGGTATTTTATCTCACTCATTTTATGGCAAAACCCCCGAAGAACTCACTGAAACTGAAAAGCAGAATATAAGTGCATGGGCAACGTTAACCTCTGGGATTGTCGGCGGTTTAATTAGCGATAATAGTGCCGGTGTTGCCAATGCCGCCCAAGCCGGGAAAGTGGTGGTTGAGAATAATTGGTTGAGCACCAATCAACTAGAAAATTTTGCACATAAAGCAAGAACTTGTGTCGGTGAAGAATGTCAGCAAGTTATTCGTGATATGGTTGATGCCAATATTCGGCAACAGGAAGAAATAAAGCAAATTTGTTCAACCTCACCAGAGCAGTGTAAACAGCAGTATGGATATTTAGTTGAACAATGGAATGCTTTCGATACAGCAATAAAACATCTTGCCGCAGATAAATCGTTGTCTGATGATTTTCGTGATTATCTGCCTGCAGTGTATATGTTGAGTATGGATGCGACAGGGATTACAGTCGAACATCAGTGGGCTAAACGATTTGAGGCAATGGGGCTTGAACCAGAAGCAGCCGGTTTGATAGCAATGGCTCTTCCCGGAATGATTAATGGTGGGAGTGGTAAAGGAAATAAAGGTACGACTCCAAAGCAACCTAACTCTCATAACCCAGTAAATATTGCAACTAATTTTACTAAAACACCTCAAGCTATTTGGGGGCGTTCTACAGAGGATATAGCTCAAGATTTTAAAGCCGCAGGCTATCAAGTTAATGTTCGTTAATCAACACGAGGTTCTGGCCAAGCAGTTATTATTGAGGTTAAAGGACATCCTGAAATTAGTCAAATCCAATATCACCCAGGAGGAGGTAGACATGGCGGTAGTTATTATAAAGTATCCACAACAACACAAGGTACAATGAAAGTTGTAGACCCAAGTACATACAAAACAATGCAAAATGAGAAAGCCACAATAATTGATAAAACTAAAGAGTAGATATTATGAAACAATTGGAATGGATTACTCGTGCTTTTATGCAGCCAAGTAATATCCAAATAAGTTTATTCCCTGATTTTGTAAATGTTGCAGATCAACTTGCTGTTGAATGGGAAATTGCACTAGATGATATAAACTATGAGTTATTATCTGTTGAACAATGTTCAACAATAAAAGAGTTTGATGATTATATGTTATCAATCAGCGGTCCAAATAATGTACGTTTTTGGAGTAATGAAGCACTTGCATCCAGTATGGAATGGGAAAAAATGAGAGTGCTAGCTCGAAAAGTTGTAGTCAGTATGGGATGGGCTACAACGCCTCCTCCTAATGATAATGCAATATATATCAATCATGAGTAATAAATTATTGAAATAAGATTTCTATTATATAATGGAACCTTTTATTTACCTCACACATCAGCTAACCGGATAATCAACTATCCGGCTTAGCAATAGGGACTACCTTCGTTAGTTGCGCAGGTTATCGACTTAGCAACCACGATTGATACTATTCGTGGTACGAACCAAGCGAAAGCTGATTCAAAACTCGATAATCTTTCTGATACTGCTTACGACAATCTCTATCAAGCCCTTTCAGAAACCAATGATAACGTCACCGAGCGTGATATTCAAAATCACCTCTTCCAGCAAGCCTTACAGGATTATACCAACCAATCCGACTTTGGTTCGGGGGGTAAATACACCCGCGCAATTCAAGTCATCACTGCATTTACGCAAGGTGTAATGGGCAACAATATTGTTACCGCGATTGCTAATGGTTCCGCCCCTTATCTTGCCAATGAAGTGAAAAACCAAATTCAAGGTAATAGTGTTGAAAGTGATATTCAGCGCACCATTACCCACGGCTTACTGAATGCCAGCCTTGCGTTG